>JAIWDV010000064.1:0-7826 GCA_048632525.1 Bacteroidales bacterium
TTTATGGCGCTTGAAATTGAATTCCGCCTTCAGGCGATAATCTGGGCCACCCGTGCCATGCCGGGCTTTTTCGTGGCTCCTTGAATTGGGATCGCCTCCCTGTATCACAAAGCCAGGAATAACCCTGTGAAAAATGGTTCCATCATAAAAACCCTTCTTTGCCAATTCCATAAAACTGTTTACATGATTCGGTGCCAGTTTTGGGAAAAATCTCAGGGTTATGTCACCAAAATCTGTATGTATTATGGCTTTTGACTCTTCCATCACCTTGATCTCTCCCTGGGTGAAAGTCTTGCTGCGCACTTCTCCTGGAAACCCTTGAGAGACAGTCACAAGTAATAAAAGCAGCAGGCCCACAAAGGCTACAATCGCATTCTTCATAAAGTTCCTCCTTTAACTTAATCCTGTTATCCTGTCTAAAATCCCTGAGTTACAGAATTCTTTTGAATCGAAGGCAGTGTAAGAGAAACGCGGCTGCGGGTCAATGGAAAAGGCTTGATAAAATCAGGTGTTCGGGTTTAATGTTGTTGATGGCAGGTTTAGGGAGTCAGGGGCTTTTGTTTATGCACATAGAAATCATAGGAGCTGAATCTTTAGGCGTAAGGGGGCTTTGCTGTTTTGTAAAAACCAGAGATAGAAACATATTGATTGATCCGGGAATCGCTTTAGGCTATGTGAGACATAAATTGCTCCCTCATCCTGTCCAAATCGCTGTAGACGAAAAAGCCCGAAAGAGAATTATTGATGTGTGGAGCAAGTCGACGGATATCGTATTGAGTCATTTCCACGGAGACCACGTTCCTTTGGAAGATGCCAATCCTTATCAGCTGGATATAAGCAGCATAATCGGATTGAATCCGAGTGTGAGGATCTGGACCAAGGACCCATCCCATTTCTCCCCTACTGAGGAGAATCGGGCAGCATCTCTTAATACTATTTTGCATGTCAGTTTAATTTCAGCAGAAGGGAAAAAAGACGGCCCAATGACCTTTTCTGGGCCGGTGCCTCATGGGGAGGCACATGATACTTTAGAGACTGTCATAATGACGAGGATTGAAGAAGATGAGATATTTGTTCATGCTCCTGATATTCAGCTATTAGATGATGACACGGTTTCCAAAATAATCCGCTGGAATCCTGACATCGTATTTGCAGGCGGACCTCCGATTTATCTATCTCGGTTATCTGAGGATCAAACGAGAAGGGCCTGGCATAATGCGGAAAGACTTTGCCAGGCAATTGACCGGGTAATTCTTGATCACCATCTAATGAGAAGTCATGAAGGGCTTAAATGGTTAGAACGATTATCGTCAAAAACAGGGAAACCTGTTATGTGCGCTGCTGATTTTATGCACAAGCCTCGATTATTGCTTGAAGCCGATCGCGAACGTTTATATAAAAGAATGCCTGTCCCGGATGGGTGGCATGAAGACTATGCAATGGGCAAAGTTACGACGGATGATTTCCTGAAGGTAGTAGGGTAAAAGATATGACGGAGAGAAATAGGCTTCTAATCCTATCCAGGGATCCAACGCGATA
Organism: Bacteroidales bacterium; assembly: GCA_048632525.1. GTDB lineage: Bacteria > Desulfobacterota > DSM-4660 > Desulfatiglandales > Desulfatiglandaceae > 4484-190-2. The sequence continues at coordinate 1,540 of JAIWDV010000064.1, forward strand.
TGCTGAGTTGATTAAAAGGTTTGATTTTACTGATCTTGAGCTTGTTGCTTTTGATTCTGCCGAAGAGGCTAAGAAATACGTTGAAAATTGCAATATTATTCTCGGGGCACCGAAACTCATTGCACTGATATTAGTGGCTGCAAATAAGTTGCAATGGGTACAATCCATATTTGCAGGTGTAGAATATCTCCTTAGCCCTCCTCAGCGAACTGATTATATCCTTACAGGTGTGAAGGGCGTATTCGGACCTCTCATGAGTGAATATGTTTTTGCCTATATCCTCGCTATAGAAAGAAATATTCTTGAAGTTTATGAAAATCAACAAAGGAAGGTATGGCAAAAAATACAATATAAAAGCCTTAGGGGTAGACTCATTGGGATTTGCGGTCTTGGTTCTGTTGGTCTACATATCGCCCGGACTGCCAAGCATTTTGGAATGAAGGTCTGGGGTTATAAGCGCTCCTATGAAGAGGTGCCAGGAATCGATCGCATTTTTACCCAATCGGACTTCAAGGAATTTCTGTCTAATCCGGATTATATTGTGATCACACTTCCAAGTACTCCGGACACATTGCATTTAATGGACTATGACACTATTAAGGCCATGAAAAGTTCTGCGGTACTGATCAATGTAGGCAGGGGCAGTGTTGTCTCTGAAAGCGCACTGGTTCGGGCCTTAGAAGAAAAGCTTATTCGCGGAGCAGTGTTAGATGTGTTCGAAGAGGAACCTCTCCCCCAAGAGAGTCGTCTTTGGGCTTTACCAAATGTAGTGATTACTCCTCATAATTCAGGATTCAGTTTTCCAGAGGATATTGTTAAAATTTTCGCTGAAAATTATCGTCGGTTTGTGGACAAAAAACCACTTAAATATATAGTTGATTTTAACAGGGGGTATTAGAAAATTTGAACTTTAAGGAGAGACACATGTTGAATAAATGGAAGAAAAAGTTATCATTGTTTTGGCGGGGGTGGGGATGTAGTATAGTTATCGCCCTGTTGATCGCGACATCTTTTAAGTCAGCCATAGCGGATTGGAATGATGTCCCTACCGGATCAATGAAACCGACCATTTTAGAAGGAGACCGTATTTTTGTGAACAAACTGGCTTATGATCTGAAAGTTCCTTACACAACCTGGCACCTGGCGAGCTGGGATGATCCGAAACGAGGAGACATAGTAGTCTTCTTTTCACCAGCAGATGGTAAGCGCTTAGTCAAACGTATTGTGGGTCTCCCGGGAGACGCAATCGCAATGCTGAGCAGCCAGCTTTGGATCAATGGAAAAGCCGCGGAGTATGAAACACTCGATCAAAAAATTATTAACCAGATCGCACCTCACGAGCAATTGAATCACCTATTTTTTGGTGAAACTATTGCGGGACAAACACATCCGGTGATGATTACACCTGCGCGACCATCCTTGCGTTCATTTGCCCCGGTGATCGTTCCGGAAAGACACTATTTTTTAATGGGTGATAATCGGGACAACAGCGCGGATTCCCGATTTTTTGGATTTGTTGAGCGCAAACAGATTGTGGGCCGTGCCACCGCCGTGGTGATATCACTTAAACCTGATGAGCACTACCTTCCCCGGTGGGAGCGTTTCTTCCAGAAATTACTGTAGGTCTTGAGCCCAAGATGGTTTTAGATAGAAAGATAGCCTTCATTGACCTCCGAGATGGTTCCATCGAGATTACCCCTTTATCTTTAGATCTTCGGGAAAAATTTCTGGGTGGGAGGGGGATAAATATGTATCTCCTTTCCAGGTACTACTCTTCCAGTCTGGATCCATTTTCCCCGGAAAACCCGCTCATCTTTGGGGCCGGACTCCTTACAGGTACTCTCGGTTTTGGCTCCCGCATCAATATCACCGCCAAATCACCGGAATCAGGCCATCTTGGAGACTCCAGTATGGGTGGTGAGTTCGGGGCTGAACTGGTCAAAGCAGGACTGAGCCATTTGGTAATTACAGGCAAGAGTAAAAATCCGGTATATCTCTTGATTAGAAACGGCGAAATAGAGATTCGCGATGCTCAAAAGCTGAAAGGCCTTGATACGGTTGAAACACAGAAAAGAATTCGCATCGAGTTGGGGGATGAAAAAGTCCGGGTCGCCTGTATCGGGGTGGCCGGTGAGAACCTGGTAAGATATGCCGCCATCCGTTCTGGTATGAAAAATGCTGCCGGGAGAACCGGGATGGGCGCTGTTATGGGTTCAAAGAATCTCAAGGCAGTGGCAGTCAGGGGGACTCTGGATATCAGGATTTCAGAGCCGGAGAAGTATTTGAGGTATTATCTCAACACCTTGAAGAAATTAATGGAGACAAAATGGGCTCAGGCCCTTGGAAAATTCGGTACTCCTCTCCTCTTTAAATACGCCAATGCCATGGGCATTTTGAGCGTCCGCAATAATCAATTAACCACGGTCGGCGATCGAGGTCACCATTTGGAGGCCGAGGCATTGGAACCCTATTCCACTGGCATGCTTTCCTGTTTTGCCTGTCCTGCCCACTGTCGCCATCGATTTTCCATAGAAGAAGGCAGGTATAAAGGGACAAAAGGGGAGGGGCCGGAGTATGCCTCCATAGGTTCATTTGGGACCAAACTGGGAAATCTTGATCTTGAGAATATCATTTACACTGTTGAACTGTGCAACCACTATGGCCTTGACACTATTTCAACAGGGTCGTATATCGCCTGGGCAATGGAACTATACCAAAGGGGTATTATTGATCAGGAAAGGACAGGGCTCCCATTGGTCTGGGGAGATGGAGAGTCTGTCATAGAACTTATCCACCTGATTGCAAATAGAAAAGACTTCGGAGATATTTTAGCAGAAGGCCCGTTTGCAAAAAAGGTCTTCGGTGAAGCTTCTCATGATTATCTCCTCGAAGTAAAAAATTTTCCCATCGAGATGACCGATGAAAGGCTCCCAAAAAGCTTCGCCCTTGGTATGGCCACGTCCACCAGGGGGGCCTGCCACATGAGGAGCCGTCCGTCCCTGGACATCCTGGGGCTTCCCGAGGAAGTCCTGAAGAGGATTTACGGAGGTTCGGTCAGCAATGATTTTTCCTCCTACTCGGGGAAGGGAAGGATGGTCTGGTGGCATGAACTCCTGAATGCGGTCTCTGATGCCCTGGGTGTCTGCCGTTTCCTCACTGTTTTTTCAAGCCCTCACGCTCTCCAATACAGGCAATTTTCCAGGTTAATTTCCCTATCCACCGGTCTCAACCTTGGGGCAAAGGACCTAAAGACCATTGGAGAAAGGATCTATACCCTGGAAAGAATGATGTTGATCAAAGATGGCTTCTCACGTCAGGAGGATACCCTTCCCGAAAGGTATTTCAGTGAACCTGTCCCGGAAGGGCCTGCCCGGGGGGAAGTCATTTTGCGGGAGGAGTTTGACAAAATGCTGGATGAATACTATCGGCTCCATGGCTGGGACCAGAATGGTGTTCCAAAAAGGACTACTCTGAAAAGACTTGAAATTGACAGATGAGAATCAAGGTTGATAAGAAAAAGTGCAGCGGCTGTCATCTCTGCGAAATGGTGTGTTCTCTCTTCCATTTAGGAGTGATAAATACGGAAAAATCGGCCATTCGTATCCAGAAAGATGACCTTGACTCAAGTCAAAATATCCCCATTCTTTGCAATCAGTGCAAAGAGATGAAATGCCTGAATGGGGAAGAGGTCAGGGAGGGGTTGGAGAAAAAGAGATTCATCTGGGCTATAAAAAGGGCGGAACGATGTCCCTTCGATGCCTTGACGGTATTTGGTGAAAATGCTTATCACTGTGACCTGTGTGGGGGAACCCCCCAATGTGTCAAGGTTTGTACTCCCAAAGCGCTACGCATTTCGTAACCAGGATTTAGTTCCCTGCAATGAGCCTTCTGGCCTGCCTAACGGCCTCTGTGGCATCATCCCCGTAGCCATCAGCGCCGATCTTTTGCGCAAAGGCGGCATCTACCGGGGCACCTCCTATGATCACTTTTACGTTGTTTCGCAATCCTTTTTCTTCCAGTGCCTCAATGACCTTTTTCATCTCAGGCATTGTGGTAGTTAAAAGCGCAGAGAGTCCGAGTATCTCCGGCTTTACCTGTTCCACCTGTTCAATAACCTTTTCAACGCTCAAGTCCACTCCCAGGTCGACAACATTGAATCCAGCCCCTTCCAACATCATGGTGACAAGGTTTTTTCCAATATCGTGCATATCACCTTTTACCGTGCATATGATTATTGTTCCTTTTGATTCGCTTGCATCACCCTGCAAAAGAGGCTTTATGATATTTAACCCCTTTTTCATGGTCATGGCAGAGACGAGCATCTCCGGAACAAATATCTCACTGTCGGCAAATTTCTGGCCCACAATATCCATTGCGGCAATCATGGCATCGTTTATTATTGAATCCAGGCTTACCTCTTCCTTCTTGATCGCTGCCTTGACTAAATCTTCTATCTCTTTGTGTTTTCCACCAATAATAACATCTTTAATCTGTCCTAGATCATTACTCATTAACCTTATCCTCCCTAACCCGGATAAACCGGAAAAGTGCCTAAAGTGAACTAAAGTTTGAAGTGCCTATTTATCCCGCTTGCAGCGGGGAAGTTAAGGAGTCGCTTCGCTCCGTCTATTCACATAAAGTAGACAGAATTTCACAGATAAGAAACTCAATCTCCAAATCCCTCAATCTTTTAATTCTTAAGCAGGATACGCCGGAACCAAACAGGTTGTAAAAAGTTGAATCGCCGTTCATTCTTCTGAGGGCCTTTACAGCAAAGGCTTTCCCGGCTATAAAAAATTTTTTGCGCAATTTGAACACAAATTTATTTATAAGGTACTAAAGGGCAGCCCCCATCTCAGCATTGGAAGCTGCCCTTGCTTGGTTTACTTCTTATGAATTCTTACTTCTCAGGAACCCATGTCTCTAAAAGACTATATTTACCGTTCTTTACACCAATTATTGCCACTGCCTTCATTGGCACACCACTGGGTCGAGTGTATGAAATCTCGCCGGTGACAGCCTTATAGCCCATTGTCGCAGCCAGGGCCTTTTTAAGGGCAACTTTCTCAGTGGTTCCCGCCCGTGTTATGGCATCGGCGATCAGGCCAACTGCATCAAATCCCAACGGGGCAAAGGCGTTCTCCGGTGGACGGCCATACTCTTTCTCGTAAGCTTTGACAAATGCCACAACTTCAGGCCGCGTGTCCTCGCGGTAGGTATGGGTTGAAAAATAGACGTCATTGGCCAGCTTGGGACCTGGTACAGTGCTCACCAACTCTGTGTCAAATCCGTCCCCACTTACTATAGCCAGGGACAACCCTGCTTCCCGAATCTGCTTTACCGTAAGACCTGCCTCATTGGGGATGGCCGAGATAAATACCGCATCCGGTTTTGGGGAGGCCGCTTTTAGACGGGCAATCTGTGCGGAAAAATCCTTATCACCCATCATGAAAAAATCTTCCAGAACCAGCTTGCCACCAAGCTCTTTAAATCTTTGTTTGAAAAACTTGGACAGCGCCTTGGTAAAGTCCATTGAGTTGTCAGTCCAGACAACCACGTTGCGGGCTTTTAGCTTGTTGTAAGCATAGTCAGCAATGGCGAAGGACTGGTCATCATCACCAAACGGGGTCATGAACATACAATCCCCCACCCACTTTGGAAGCTCAGGGTGGGTTGCTCCGGATGTAACAAAGGGTATACCCTTTGCCTGGAAAAGAGGGGCTGATGCCATGACAAAGGTAGTATCACCGTAACCCAGGCCGGCCACCACACCCTTGGACAGGGCCTTCTTGGCACCAGTGGCAGTGGCCTTCTGGTCGGTCTTGGTGTCGATCCCAATGACCTCCAGCATCCGCCCGCCGAGAAGCCCGCCAGATTCGTTTATAAGTTTGGCCTTGAGCTTTGCACCATTCAAGGAAGGGGCATCAATAGAAGACATGCCCCCTGTTAAATTGTAAAGCGCACCCAGTTTTATGGGATCTGCTGCCATTGATGCTGCAGTGAAGCACCCCACCATAAACAATACTGCAAAAGTCCCAATAATAGTCCGTTTCATGATCTTCCTCCTTTTTAATTTTTGTTTGTGTTAACACAGCGGCTCCGCTTAGAACATCTGCCTTGCCACAATGGCAGGCTTTTGACCGCTGCGCAGGCCATGGGCCAAAAGTTAAAAATTAGTTTTATGCCTCACCTCCTTTCACCTTTCAATACTACAAGGTATCTCTTTCGTTAGCAAGAAATCCAGGCCCATCGAAGGTCCCGCTATTCGGGAGGCGGCCTGGATTTCT
>JAIWDV010000065.1:0-7802 GCA_048632525.1 Bacteroidales bacterium
CTCCTGGGGCAGCATAAGTCTGTTAAATTTCTTTTTTGTGTTTCGAAATGGCCTGTCTATGAGGCGATCCTGAATAAGGACGTACTGCAGGAAAGGCCCGTCCCCACTTATAAGAAGATACCGATCAGTATCCAACATCATCCATCCCTGGGGGATATTTACATAGAAATTGTGGGGCAATGATTCATATGAACCCCCGGTTTCAATCCAGGGTGCACAGGCCGGTATAAAGAGTAAGAATATTAAAAAGAATTTTTTCATTCTACTTCCCGTTTTATTGATTACATTTTTTCAAATATCCTACAATATAGGCTTTGTCCGCTCTATGGGGTGAAAGGGACAAACATTGTCCAAAAGATTTCTTTGCGAGCGTTTTCTCTCCATCCTTGTAATAAATCAACCCGATTGCTTTGTGGGGATCCGGATAAAAAGGGTCTAAGGAAATGGCCTTTTCGTAATAGGCCTTTGCTTTGTGCATATCGTCCGCTTTTGCTCTCTGCCTGAAAACCTCACCCAGCAAGTAATACACTCCTGCATCATTTGGTTCAATTTTCAAATACCTTTCAGCCCCCCTCTGTGCGCTATGGAAGCGTCCGGCCTTTAAATCCAGCCAGGCATTGTCCAGTATAACCTTATGCAATTTTGTCAAAAAAACCCCTGTATTCTTTATTCCTGTCTCTTCTTTCTGAAAACGGGTTTTAAGAAAATTTTCGCAGTTCTCCACCCGTTCCTGAAGCCTGGGATGACAACCAAAAAAGAAAGGTTCTTGCATGTTTTCTTCCTCAAGCTCCCTTTTCAGATGTTCGAAAAGCCTGAGTGCTTCATTCGGGTCATACCCTGCCTTTGCCATTAACTGAAGACCGACCAAATCAGCCTCGGTTTCAAGATCCCGGCGATACCCGCTGACTGCAGCTTTAGAACCTAAGGACCCCAATTGATTCACCAGTTTTCCAATCCCGCTAAATTGAATCAAGGATCCCTGGACACCGACGAGAAAGTCAGATTTGCTTTTGAAATGCCTGAGAGTTTTCAGCGCGTGTCTGTGTGTGCAGTGTGTCATCTCATGACCAAGTAGAGCTGCGAGTTGAGCCTCATTATCCATACGCGCAAGAATTCCAGTATGAATGTATATGACCCCATTTGGGAAAGCAAAAGCGTTCAAATAAGGGCTTTTGATGACCATTATCCTAAAGGGAATATGCTCCAGGATTTCAGGCGGCTGAAGCTTCCTGGCAACCTGGTTCAAATAGTCATCAAGTTGGTCATCTCTATAGATCAGTCCGCTCTGGGTGAGCACTTTTTGCTCGTCTTCTGAGCGCTGCCAGAGTCTCTTTTCATCATCAACACCGGAATTATCTGTTGCCAGAGGAAGGTTCGCGGGTGTAGAGCAGGCGGCTGCAAAACACAGCATCAGTATCAAGAGGATATATCTCATCCGCCCACCCCGGGAAATGAAGCGAGGACATTTTCCACAAGCTTTGATGCACTTTCAGGATCTCTAAGGCCACCCTCACCCCGGATACCTTTCTCACAATACCATAATATAGTCCCGGATGAATCTACGAAAGCCACACTTATAAATGCCTCTTCCTTCCCTTTTAAAACATGATCAAGCCCGCGGACAAACACAAGCGAATCGGTGCCGGACTTCTGCAAAATTCTCTCAACAGAACCTAATGAATACTCAAAATTCTTCTTCTTTTCAGGAAATAATTGCGGACCATAAGTATGCAACTGGATAGATTTGTTCACAGCCCCGTAAACTGCTTCGATTTCTGCTATTTCTTCCTCTATTTCCTTTCCTTATCTTTGGCGAGAGGCTTTATTTTGTAGTTTTTCTTTCTAAGGCCTTCTACGAGGGCACTAATTAAATTCTCCCTGCCTGTCGTACACCAGCCTTTTCTTAATTCGACTACCCCAAGTCCTGTGATTTCATAGGCTTTTACATCACAAAGCATAAGCCCCAGTGTATTGAAATTCCGGGCTCTTTTCTCAAATTCAGGATGTATTCTGTATGCTTGTGGAGCGCAGCCAAAAGCCATTAGAGATATGGAAAGACAGGACAGGAAAAGCAGAATCCGCTTCTTTTTAGCACTCATTTTTTCTCTTTCCTCATTCCCTAAGAGGCTGTCCGAGAATGAGATATGTTTTCCAAGATCAAGTCGAAGGTCCCGCTATTCGGGGGAGGACTTGAATTTCTATTTCGAATTTAGATCCATGCAAGAAGCATGCAAATTCTTTATCTTCATTTTTTCTTTTAATTTCAGTTTGTTATAATAAGCAATAGCACAATCTGACTCGAAGACGGCAAAATTTGTCAAATACTGCCGAGAATCGTCAGAGAAAAAATGAGACAAATAATGCAGTTTTAGTTTGAATTTATGAAAAACACAGGAATGAGTTCACAGATTGCATAATTAATTCTATTGACATTTGTGATTAGGTTTATTAAATTAAATAAAATTAGTTTTGCTCATTCTTTCACGGGGGAGAAGTATGCCGGCATGGTTATGGGGTTTAAGGAGAAAATAAAGGCCCCTGGAAAATCAGGAAAGGTGAAATAAGGGAAAGAAGGAGCGGGGGAAAAGATATTCTAAGCAATCATTTCATTTAAATTCGAACACACAATAAAGGGAGGTAAAAAAGATGAAAAAATTGGGATTATTATTATTACTTGGTTTGTTTCTTGCGGGTTGCGGTGGAGCGGCCAGCAAATCTGAGTTCTGGCAGCACAGCACTATGTACAAGAATTGGGATCATATGAACTTCAGTATGACTGGTTACAAAAATCCCACAGCAGACACAGCAAATGCATCCCAGACTCAAGAATGGTGGGGTGAAGAGATACCTTATATCCCTGCGCAGTGATGTTTTTTTCCTAACAATTTAGCCAGCAACCACCTTTTAAAAGAAGTGGTTGTTGGCTGTTTTTTTACCGCCGTCGCCATCCCTTAAGCCCCCAGACCAGCGAAACCAGGGCCAGACCACTGATTGTGCCCGAAACAAGGCCGGTCGCAAGTATTCCGCCTGCCAGCCAAACCGGTCCCCCTATCAGGGCGCCAACGATCCTGCCTAAACCTGCAGCCGCTAAAAAACCTGACATCATTGTTGCACGCGAGCCAGGCAATAACTCTGTACAGATCGACAAGAAGCTGACAATAGTGAATTCGAAGGTCAAAAAAATCAGAAAAAGGCTGCCAAAGGCCGGGGCCAGGCCTTGCCCAAGTATGGGCAACAGCCAATAGCTCATTGAGCACAGTGACAAGCCAAGGATTACAGACCGTTTTAGTCCAAATCGATCCGCCAGGGCAGCAGTTAAGGACTCCCCTGATAATTCGGCCATGCCAATAGCACTCGTCCACAGACCCAGGGCAACAATATTAAGGCCGAACGCTTCTTCCAGCCAGGCCCCATACACAACAAAAAGGTTATCGTTGGCAACGCTGACAAAAAAAGAAAAGCCAATGGCCCCTAAGGCAGCCCGCTCTTTTCCCAACCGTTGCCAGTTCTTCCAAAAACCCATTGAAACATTGCGTGTACCAGTTTCTTTTCCATCATCGGGGAACAAAATTCTCAAAGCTACAATACCCAATAGGCCCAAGCCTCCCAGGGTAAAAAAGGGGGATCGCCAGCCCAATCGGTCAATAAGAAGACCAAGCAGGGGGATTCCCACAAGTGTACTGCCTGCCCAGCTGAACTCAAGAAACCCAATGGCCAGCCCCCGCCTGTTGTAGGGTACCCGTTCACTTACATACGCTTGAATAGCCGGATCAAAAACACTTTTGCCCAGCCCTGCCAAAAAAAATGATACCAGGATAACGCCGTAAAAAGGCAAAAAACCTCCTGCGAACATGCCTGTAGCCAGCATTCCCAAACCGGCCAACATCATCAACCGATAGCCCAAAAGATCTGCTACCGGCCCAAAAAACATGCCAATTATGGACGTAGCCTGATTAACTGCAATTAAAGAGGTAATCGCTGTAAGGGGCACCCCCAGCCCCCGACTCAGAACAGGTGCAAACGGATAGGCAAAACGTCGGGCAGTATTCAAGACAAGACGGCATGCAGTAGCCAGCCCCATCTTCCAGGCCAGACTGTGGGGCGGACTTAAGGATGGATGTGAGATTCTCGGCTTCAGCATAGGTGTTTTTAAGACCAAATCAGGATGGATCAGCAGGCTTGTTCGCCTCTTTTCTCAGGTGAGAGATAATGTCCATTATTTCTTTTCGGTAGGGCTTTGGAGCACCCACATAACCCCATCCTTTTTGCGCCTGGTAGAGGCCGTCATAAGCTGTGTCATGGTAGGATCTCATGAGATGAGGGATGTTCCTTTCAGTGAGAATCGAATCTAATAACTGGGCTTCAATATTATTTTCGAGAATAGCAATTTTTGTGTAATTTTCCATACTTGTCATGTCCTTTTGCAAAAAACCCAGGTCCTTCTAACCAGCGATCAGTTACTTTTCTTTTAAAAACGTCCAGAGAATGACAGCCGCAAGGATCATGGCCAGGCAAAGCATCTGGCCCATGGAGAACATACCCCACAAAAGACCGATCTGCGGATCAGGTTGGCGGAAGAATTCTGCCAGAAAGCGAAATATGCCATAACCGGCAAGAAACAGGCAAACCATGGCCCCCGGGCGAAGCCGCATGCCCTTGAGTCCCCAGAGAATGATAAATAGCAACACGCCTTCAAGGCCTGCTTCATAAAGCTGGGAAGGGTGCCGGGGTAGCGGACCTCCCGTGGGAAAGACCATAGCCCAGGGCACAGAACTGGGCCGGCCGTAGAGTTCACCATTGATAAAATTCCCCAGCCTTCCCAGGCCGAGGGCAATGGGAGCAGTCACAACGACCGTGTCTGCCACCTCCCAAAGCGGTAGCTGGCGTGTACGGCAAAACAGGATGCCCGCAAGCACAGCGCCAATGAGCCCCCCATGAAAAGACATGCCGCCATGCCAGACAGCAATGATCTCCAGTGGGTGTTCCAGGTAGTATCCGAAATCGAGAAATTGATAGAAAAGCACGTACCCGAGGCGAGCGCCTATTATAAGGCCAATGGCACAATAGAAAATCAAATCCTGAAGCAGTCTTCCTTGTAGACCGAGACGGCGAGCGCGTGGCTGTACTTTGATAAGGAAGTAGGAGGCGAGAAAGCCCAGCACGTACATTAGTCCATACCACCGGAGTTTGAACGGACCGATCTCAATAATATTCGGATTTATCCTGGGAAAAGGTATCATAACACTGGTTCTTTGTAACTGGACATGGTTTCAAATGCAATCATGATAATGTTATAATTGATGGTATCGTAAAAAGCTTTACTGCATTATTCAGGACGAAACGATCTACCCAAGGCCGCCGGTGCAGCGCCGCTCAGCAGGTTCACAATGCGGCCAAGCACTGACGTCGCCTTGCCTTTGGTATAGCCACGTCCCTGCTGGGCCACGTTCACTAATACAAGTGCAAGGATCATTAGAGGAAACGGAGCAACCTGAAAGACCTGGGCCGGTACAGATGGCCACCACCCCTGGAAATGAATGCCCATTACCTGGAGGAAGGCAAACAGGTAAGCGCCCAAAGCGGCCTTCACCGGGTGCCACCCACCGAAAATTACGATGGCAAGGGCGATCCATCCGGTTCCCTCTGCCCCCTGAGGTCGACCCCATCCAGGTTTGGTGCATAGGGCAAAGGTGGCCCCTGCCAGACCTACCAGCAGGCCACCTGCAATAGTATGCCACATCTGGATTCTCCGCGTATTGATGCCCCTGGCATAAGCGGCCTGGGGGTGTTCACCTACAGCCCTCAGGCAAAGCCCGCTGGGAGTCCGGTAAAGGTACCACCAGCACGCTCCTATCACAAGGATGCTAATATATACCGGGGTACTGTGCTGGAAAAAAACCGGCCCTAACAGGGGAATTTTATGGAGAAACGGAATAGGCCAGGGGCTTACCATGGGACCGTAAAGCCGGGCATAAGGGTTTCCGAAAAAATAAGCCAGATCCCTGGCAGTGAGTGTCAGGACAAATCCCACTGCTACCTGTGACTGGCCCAGGTAAACGCTAAAAACGCCCACTATCGCGGCCACGAGTCCACCTGCCGCTGCACCCGCCATAAAACCCAGCACAAGATTGTTGCTCTGATATGCGACCGCAAAGGCAACCATGGCGCTCAAAAGGATAGAGCCGTCCAGGGAGAGATTGATTACCCCGGACTTTTCCGTGACAGTTTCTCCGACAGCAGCAAGAACAATTGGGGCGGCCCCAGCCACAATGGAAGCCAGCAAGATAGTGATGTTCAGATCATCCATAAAGATCGTTTAGTGGTTATCAGTCTGTCGTCGTTTTCGCCATACCTGCATCAAAAGAACCGCAAGCACCAAAGTCCCCTGGATAATCCCGCTCAATGATGAGTCGAGATGCAGCATCATGGGGAGCTGGATGCTGCCTATATTGAGGCAGGCAAAGAAAAAAGCAATGCCCGGCGTTCCCCAGACCTTATAGTTAGCAAGCATTACCACAAGGAGTGCCAGGTATCCGTAGTTGCTGGAAATAGCGGGGATTAGACGGTGATAAACGCCAGTTACTTGAAATGTGCCTGCCAGCCCTGCGCACCCGCCAGCCAGTCCCATGGCGTATAGCATGAATCGGGTTGTCTTAAGGCCATGGAGATAAGAGGCTTTAGGGTTGCTTCCGATTCCTTTAAGAGCAAGCCCCAGTCGCGTGCGTGTCAGGACCCAGCCCGTCCCAACCAGGGCAGCTATTGCCAGAGCAAGGCCAATGGGCGAAAGTCGCAGGGAAGGAAGTGTGGGGAGCCACACAGAGGGAGGGAACACTTCGGTGCCGCTCATGGAGGCAACACCGGGACGCTTCCACGGTCCAAAAATGAGCCAGAGTGTGACCCCCAATGCCACAAAATTAAGCCCTAATCCTGCAAAGATCTCGTTGACCTCGAACCTGGTCCGAAGAAAACCGGCAATAACCGCCCAGAGACCTCCACCCAGCATCCCCCCTAAAAAAGCGAGAATAAGAAAGACGCCTGGCATTCCGCTTTCAGCGCCAATGCGCAGGACTGCTGTGGCAGAAACAGCCCCAGCCACCATCTGACCCTCCACGCCGATGTTCCATAGCCCGACACGGAATGTGAAAACCAGCCCGCACGCGCACAAGGTGAGTGGAATCCAGGCCATCAAAACCTGGGTGAATTTGCTCCAGGAACCGAGGGCTCCTATAAAGAGGTGATAGAAGGCGGCAAACGGAGGGGCCCCCGCAACCAACAGCAAAAGGAAGGTGAGACAAAGGACTCCCGCGAGAAGGAACAAAGTCTCGCCAAGGGATTCTTTTAGGTTTTGCATCCTGTTTGCGAGTGGGGTCATTAATATATTTTTCCTGCTATGGCCTGCCCAAGGTCACTCAAGGTAGTGTCACAGGTTTTGACATCCTTGACCACTGCCCCGTTGTAAAATACAAGGATCCGATTAGAAACCTGAAGGATTTCATCAAGTTCTGCAGAGGAAAACACAATGCTTGTACCACTGGCAGTATACTCAATCAATTGTTCCCATACCCAGCGGGCCGATTCAACATCGAGCCCTCTGGTGGGGTGCTCCAGCAGAAGAATAAGTGGATCTATTGGCATCAGTGCCAGGAGAAGACGCTGCTGATTTCCACCAGACAGGGACTCTACTTTCGAGGAAGGTCTTCCCACAACCCGGAACCGGCCGATTCTTTCGCTGGCCCGTTTTCGAGACTGCTCCCATGGGACCACAATTCCCTTTCGCTGTTTCAAGGCGAAATGCTCGGTTA
>JAIWDV010000066.1:0-7781 GCA_048632525.1 Bacteroidales bacterium
GCGATCACCAAGGCAATGTTTGAAGAATGCCTTCTGATTAAAATCTTCGTTTATAAATCCCTGGGTAAAGAAACCCTGCAAGCTGGGAAGCGCCACTTCCACACCCTGTCCTGATAACCATTCGATGAGATTTCCATTGGCAAAAAAGTTGTATTTAAGGAATATCTCGCCCACCACGCCGATCCGGGGAACCGGCCTATGCACCACACCTATGGCATTAAAGGCCCTTACGGCTTCTTGCAGGATATTCATAAGATACTTAAAATCGGCGTTTTCTATGCCCGGTTCCATTTTTGAGAGATATTCGGCGTGCAGGGCCTTTGAGGCACCGGCAACCCGCTCCCTCACGACCGTGGCCAGATACATCTGGGCCAGGGGATCGGTGAACATAACGCCCAGGCCCATTCCCTTCACAAGGTGCCTTTTATCTCTTTCCTCAATGGCAAATTGCGACCGGGGGCTTAGCTGCTTTGTGGAAAGCGCGACCACCGGGACAGACTCTATACCCGCTGAAGCCAGGGCCTTTTCAATGAGGGCGACGTAGTTGGAGGCCCTGCACTGTCCTCCTGTCTGGGTCAGTATAACAGATGTGTTCGCAGGGTCGTACCTGCCGGATTCAAATGCCTTGACTATGTCCCCGGCGATAAGAACTGCCGGATAACAGATGTCGTTATTAACGTTTTTCAAACCGAATTCGATTGAATCCCTGTCCTGGGGCGGAAGCACGTCCACCTTAATGCCAATGGACCTGAACGCGGCCGGTACGAGTGGGGAATAGAAAGGGGAGAAATAAGGGGCGATATAGGCCCTGTTCTTTATGTCCTCATGGTTTACTACCCGATGCTCTGAACAGGACGTATCCTGGGGTTGTCTGGTCCTGTCTCGCCTTTCCTTAACCGCCTCCAGCATGGAACGCAGCCTGATCCTCACAGCGCCCAAATTGGATATTTCATCCATCTTGATCATGGTATGGATCTTTCCGTTACTGCTCAGAATGTCTTTTACTTCATCGGCAGACACGGTATCCGGGCCGCACCCGAAAGAGATGATTTGCACCAGTTGGGCATTATCTTCTTTTGTCACCCACTTTGCCGCGGCGTAGAGGCGGTTGGCATATGTCCACTGGGTAAGCACATTGATATCAGAAAGGGATTGTTTCTGAACCCCGGGAACAGCATCTTCGGTAATGACATCCACGCCCATATTGGCAAGGAGATCGGGGAGTCCATGATTGATCAGGGGGTCTATGTGATAGGGACGGCCTGCCATGACCACCAGCATCCTACCGGCTTTTTTCGCCTCTTTTATCAGCCCGGACGCCCTGTCTGTAAGCTCTTTCTTGAACTGCCTGTGCGCGGACAAACCTTTTTCCACTGCCCTGGAGATGGAGGCATAATCAAGCCCGAACTGTTTGAAGAAGATGTGAAGCTGCCTTTTCAGCAATCCCGTATCACGGAATCCTATGGCGGGGCTGTCAAGGGGAATACCGTATCTCTTTTCAGGATCAATTGCGCTTTTTAACACATCCGGGTATCCGGTGACCACCGGGCAGTTGTAACTGTTGACGGCATCCTGGAATTCCTCCTGTTCGTGGACAACAATGGGGTAAAATATCCTGTCCACTCCCTTTTCTACAAGATCGAGTATATGGCTGTGTGCCAACTTGGCCGGAAAACAGATATTATCTGACATCACCGTGGAGGCCGCCCTCTCATAACGCTTCATACTGGAAGGGGAGGAGAGGACGACCTTAAATCCGCACTCCACTAAAAAGGCGGCCCAAAAAGGAAAGTTTTCATACATGTTAAGACACCGGGGGATGCCATAAGTTAGAAGCGCAGGGGTACTGGGCTCGACAGGACGATCAAAGAGGAGCCTTGATTTTTCGGCAACCAGGTTTTTCCCTTTATGCCTTACCTTTGATGCATTGGTGAAATAACGTTCACATCGATTGCCGGTGAAAAAATGATTTCCGTCTTTAAAGGACAGCTTTGTGACAGAGCATTGGTTCTCACAACCGTGGCATTCAACCTCCTTAGAGGTAAAATGGACGTTAAGTTCCGGTTCATGAAAGGGATTAAATCCGCTGGATTCTTTCCGATAAATGGAGTGGTTTTCGAGGGCGGTCAGTGCAGCGCCATACGCGCCCATGAGTTCAGGGATATCAGGCCTGATGACGGTTTTCTTTAAGAGAAGTTCAAGTGCCCGCAATACTGCGGGGTTGCGGAAGGTGCCCCCCTGGGCCAGGATCTTATCTCCCAGGATCTCTGTATCTCTCAACTTCAGGACCTTGTGAAGAGCGTTTTTAATGACCGAATAGGCCAGGCCGGCAGAGATATCCGGTATACTTGCGCCTTCCCTCAAGGCCTGCTTGACCTTTGAATTCATAAATACCGTGCACCTGGTGCCCAGGTCAAAGGGTTCGGCTGACAAGCAGGCGGTTTCAGCAAAATCGGATACGCTAAATCCCAGGGAACCGGCAAAGGTCTCGATAAAAGAACCGCATCCGGATGAACAGGCCTCGTTCACCTGAATATCCGATATGGCGTGATCGTGGATGTATATGGCCTTCATGTCCTGGCCTCCAATATCCAGGACAAAGGATACATTACGTTCAAAGGCCCTGGCCGCGCGATAATGGGCCATGGTCTCAACCACACCGTCATCAAGGCCGAAGGCCGCTTTGATAAAATCTTCACCATACCCAGTAGCCGCAGACCGGACGATGCGCGGCAGCCAGCCGGTCTTTTTGAATCCGGTCTTGAGTTCAATGAGACCTTTTTCCACTGCCTTCAAGGGATTGCCGTTATTGGGCCTGTAATGGCCAAGTACAAATTTACCTTCATCATCCACTAATACAATCTTGGTCGTGGTGGAGCCTGAGTCTATGCCGAGAAAAAGGCCTTTTCCTTTTATCCGGGACAGATCAGCCCTGGGTACGCGATCTTCTGCATGGGCCTCCTGCCAGGCTTCAAATTCGGCCTGGCTTTGAAAAAGGGGAGTTAGCCGCTTTGTCCCGGAACCCGTATGATGCAGGGCAACTGTTTCCGGAAGCTCAATCAGATCCTTGAGCCTGATCAAATATGGATCTGTATTATTGGAACGTGCCGCGCCCATTGCCGGAATGAATTCTGAATGTTCGGGGATGATCACCTCTTTTGGATCATCTACCCCCAGGACCTCAACAAAGGCCTTCCTCAATTCAGAGCAAAAGGTCAGGGGACCTCCGCCAAAGAGTATCCTGCCCTGTATATCCCTGCCACGGGCAAGGGAGCTTATAGCCTGGAGGGCAGTTGCATGAAATACGGACGCGGCTATGTCTTCTCTGGAGACGCCCCGGCTCAAGAGGGCCTGGAGATCGGTCTTGGCAAAGACGCCGCAGCGGGATGCAATGGGGTATATGCAGGCAGCCTTTCTGGCAAGGTCATTGAATTCGGCAACCGGCACATCCAGAAGAACGGCCATCTGGTCAATGAATGCGCCTGTACCACCGGCGCAACTTCCGTTCATTCTTATGTCCGGCCGAAAATTGTCGTCAAAAAAGATAATCTTGGAATCTTCCCCGCCCACTTCTATGAAGGTCCTGACATCCGGATATACATCTTTGATAAGGCGGGCCGAGGCCACCACCTCCTGGACAAAAGGAACGTGAAACGCCTCAGCAGCCCCCATGCCGGCTGAGCCTGTTACAGAGACCTGAACCGGGACATTTCCCAGCTTGTTAAAGGCTTCCTTAAGGATGTTTTGCGTCATCTTTACGGTCTCACCCTGATGACGTTGATAGCGGGCAAAGAGGAGCCTGTTGAGGCTGTCACATATAACTACCTTTGTCGTGGTGGAGCCGATATCAATTCCTGCCGAATAACTCATTTGCCTTTTATCTGCCATGGATTCTCCGGCTAATTTTATTCCTGGCTGAAATCTTTGACCCATGGGTTAACTGACCCTTGATATTCAGGTAATCCCTGATGGAGCAATAGGTGTCCACCAGGCAGACAATAAGTGATTCAGGATAACGCGGGGGAATGGGAGTGAGGGGCCACATGTGTTTTTTGATAATGTCTTCTTCTTTTTTGGAAAGTGGAGTCACTTTGCGTGCGTTTCTCAAGGCGATAGTGTGATGCCTGAAACCATGCAATCTCGGGCCTTCATGAAGCCAGTCGTAGAAAAATAGGTCATGGAGCAGAGCGCCCCGTACTATGGCCGTACAGTCGAGGGAGAGCCGTTTGCCCCAGTAGAAGCTTAACTCCGCCACCTCTTTTACATGATCGAGGCGGGTCTTTCCGCGATGGTGTGGATACTGGGATAACCTTGCCACCATCGGATTTTCAAGCAGTGGCGCTGCTATCTGCATAAATTTCTCATCCATTTCAGGTTGTTTTCCTCTTCAAAATACCCGCAAAGGGGTAGGGTTTCCTTTTAATTAGCAGTACAAGATCCATAAGCATTATGAGAATCCCGGTCGCTGCAAATACACCAATGATCTCAGGACTTAATTCGCTGGTAATACGCAGGTACGGTGGCAGCACAAGATACTCAAAGGCAAATGCCAGGATTATCCAGTAAATTGAGAACTTCAGGCAGATATGTCCCTTAAACTGAAAACGCTGGTCAGAATAATCCCATAACCGAACATTGAAAAAATGCTGCGCATTAAAGCCGGAAATGAGTTCCAGCCCTGTCGTTATTATAAAATAACACAAGATTTTGACAAAAATATTGTACTCATGGATCAGTGAGATAGATCCCATGAGTACAAGAGCGGCCGTTCCGTAAAGGATAAGATAGGGGCCTTTTAAAAGCCCGGGGTTTACAAAGCGCCTGTCCCGTGTTGAGCGGTATGCTACCTCCAGCATCCAGCCTATTACCGAAAAAAAAGTAAAAGTAAATATCACATTTGAGATATTTGAGATCATGTTGATAAAGATCGGCTATATTAATAGCCCGTTTCCAAATAACGTTACAATTTGTGCCTGTCTGCCTGTATATTTACCCGGACCCCTGACCGCAGCCGGCCCGCTCCACTTGTAACAACCTTTTCACCTTCGCTTAGGCCTTCCAGGACTTCCGCGTATTGATCCCCAACGACGCCAGTCTTGACCGTCCGTTTGACGGCCTTATCTTCATCTACAATAAAGACATAAAATGTGCCGCTTCCGGGCAGGCGATTAAGGGCATCGCGCTCTACAGCCAGGGCCGTCCTCTGCGCTG
This sequence comes from Bacteroidales bacterium, assembly GCA_048632525.1. GTDB lineage: Bacteria > Desulfobacterota > DSM-4660 > Desulfatiglandales > Desulfatiglandaceae > 4484-190-2. The sequence continues at coordinate 5,212 of JAIWDV010000066.1, forward strand.
CCGATAGCTGGACCCTTACAAACATCCCGTCCACAAGTTTTGCGGTGGGATTGGGCGACTCGATCCTGACCCTGAATGTACGCGTCTTACGATCGACCATGGGATTGACAAGTACAACCTTTCCGGGAAACAATTGTCCCTGAAAGGCGTCCACCTGGATCACGGCCGGGGTTCCTGCTGCGATCCGGGCGAAGTCTGACTCAGGTAAATCGATATCCGCTTTAAGAGTTGACTGGTCCAGGATGCGCAGGAGTGGCGCTCCGGGTGCCACGGATTGTCCTATTTCCACGTTCCGTTCCACAACTACGCCTGAAATGGGGGAACGGATTTGCGTATCTTTTAGATGCTGCATAGCCGTCTGAACGGCTACTTCTGCCTGATTGCGCTGGTCCTTAGCTGTGGCCAGGGCCTGTCGCGCGGCTTTGTAGGCTGCCTCTGCCTTGTCAAAACGGCCCTGCGGAATGACCTTCTCAGCTAAGAGACTGGAGGCGCGCCGGAATTCCTTATCCGCATGTTGTAGCCGGACCGTGGCCAGTGAAACTGCGGATTTTGCAGTAGCAAGGGCCGCGCTTGCCCGGTTGACAGCAAGCTCAAAATTTGTCCTGTCGATCCGGATGACCACCTGATCCGTCTGGACCTTTTCCCCAATATCAACCAGGACAGCCTCCACATTGCCCGCCACCTTGGGACTTAGCAAACCAGTCTCCCGGGCCTTAAGGGTACCGACGGCACTGATCTTGTCCTGAAACTCCCGCCGGACAACAGCGGAAACAGTCACAGGTACAGCCGCCTGATCATGTCCTGTCACTTTTGAGCTGTTAGACTTATGTTTCTGTTTTTCGATAGTCTGAAGGCCAAGAAACACTGCTCCCCCGGCCATAACTGCAATTAAGATATATATCGCGATTCGCTTCATTTAGATGGCTCCTCCTTTTCAATCTCCTTTCGATCCATAATCTTCGTACCCACGGCTCTTCGAAGGGCTGCCAGGGCCACATTGTATTCGAAAAGGGCCTGGGCGTGGTTTGCCTCGGCCCTGCTCAGGGCGGTACGGGCATCCAATACATCCGTGTTTGTGCCCGCACCTGCCTGATAACTGGCCCTTGCCAGCCTGTAAGCCTCTCGGCCTGTTTCCAGGGCCGTTTCGGCCGCCGTGATGTTCTTTTGCGCCTTCCCGAGATCCAGGAAGGCCTTGCGAACCTGAAGCCGGATATGGTCTTTTGTTTTCTTGAGCTGTATTTTCGCCTGTTCAAGTCGGGACCTGGCCTTCCTTACCCCGGCTGCCGTTTTTTTCCAATTCCAGAGGGGGACCTGAGCGCCAATTCCAACGGTCCAATGATCCCCACCCTCAAGGTCACGAAAATCCCCCTTCATGTATTCGTAACGCCCCTCCAGGGCGATTTCCGGCAGGTATTCCCCTCTGGCCGCCTTAAGACCCTGTTCTGCCGCCTCAACCCCGGAGCTTAGCGATGAGACCTCCGGCCGCTGAGATACGGCTAAGTGTGTGAGAGTGAGGAGATCTCCTTCCGGCCCGGGCCGACGGTGGAGATGCCCTTCTAAGAATACAGGTTCTTCGAGATCGACGACCAGGAGGTTCTTGAGACCGGAAAGGGCGATATCAAGGGCATTTTGAGTAGCATTAAGCTCCTTTTGCGCATTGGCCAGTTCCGTGCGGGTGCGAAGCAGGTCAAGCTCCGGATTTGCTCCTTCGCGCACCAGGATGGCCACGTCATGCGCGTGTGTTTCAAGGAGGTGGACGCTTTCTATGGCAACTTTGCAAAAGGCGTCTGCCACCTGCACGGTGTGATAGGCGCGAGTAACCTGAAAGACGATTTCCTCTTCAACAGTTCGCTTCTCCTGGGCCATGGCATCACGGGAATACTGTGCCGCTTTATGTGCTGCATTTAACCTTCCCCCAGCAAATATGGGCTGCCTGAGAACCACTCCCGCCTTGTAGATATCACGGTCTATGAAGGTTGCTGAGATCGGAGGCAGAGACATTGCGCCCAGAGAGATAGGCCCCAGGGAAAACGCTATATCCTCATCAAGACGCGTATACGTTGCCTCTGCGCCAAGAAATGGGAGCATGGCGGACCGGGCCTGGGTGATATCTGCCTCTGCCTGAAGCAGGGCCTCATCAGTGAGAAGAATGTCCCGATTTCGTTCCAATGCAATTCGAAGGCAGTTATTTAGCGTCAGGTGGAGCTTTCCATCCTTCTTTAAATGCTCAAGTGTTCTGTCTCGTGAATCGGAACACCCCTCTGCGGAAATAGATGCCGGTTCAAAAGTATCCGCAGGGTTTCCCTGTGTCGGATCGGGTCCCTGGGCCGAAGCGCATACCGGCATCATAAATATTCCGATACACAGGAGTGAGTGTGACATAATCTTTCGCCATGGCAGCGGATTTTTCATTTGATCAAATCTCCTTTAATCCTATTTATCATCTCTCAATTTTTTCGAAGAACTTTGAATCCATAATTTTATCTCAAACAGGGTCGGGAACCTGGATCGACCCATTCAACTTTTTTTCTCCAACCTGCGACTGTGAACAAGGAAATATATAAGGGGCA
>JAIWDV010000067.1:0-7745 GCA_048632525.1 Bacteroidales bacterium
GGCCGTATGGGGCTGGGCAATGTACGACTGGGCAAATTCCGCTTTTGCGACGACGGTTATGGCCGGATTCTTCCCCATTTTCTTCAAGCAGTATTGGAGCTATGGAGTTGATGTCAATGTTAGCACTGCCCAGCTTGGATTCGGTAATTCAATCGCCAGCCTACTTGTGGCGTTAATGGCACCTGTCCTGGGTGCTATTGCCGATAAGGGCTCGGCCAGGAAAAAATTCCTCATATTTTTTGCATACCTGGGTGTACTCATGACTGCCTGCCTCTTTCTGGTGGGAAAAGGAGAATGGGCCTGGGCCATTTTTGTTTATGCCATGGGGATCATCGGATTCTCCGGTGCAAATGTGTTTTATGATTCTCTCCTGCCGACTGTGGCGGGTAAAGACAACGTTGATTATATATCAGGCCTTGGATTTGCCATGGGATACCTTGGCGGTGGGCTGCTGTTTCTTATTAATGTGTTAATGACATTAATGCCGGAGAAATTTGGATTGGCCGATTCCGCTGAGGCAGTCAGATACTCTTTTATTTCGGTGGCCATATGGTGGGGTTTGTTTACAATCTTTACAATACTGTGGGTGCCGGAAGAAAAAACGGCTGGTGCGTCGCGGGAGGGCGGGAACTTTATTGCGGATGGCTTCCGGCAGATTATTGGGACATTTAAAAAAGTTCGACATTTGAAAACTATATTTTTATTTCTGCTGGCATATTGGTTTTACATTGACGGTGTTGATACCATCATCCGCATGGCTGTTGATTATGGGATGTCAATCGGGTTTGCATCTAATGATTTGATAATCGCGCTCTTGGTTGTCCAGTTTGTGGGATTTCCTTCCGCACTGGTGTTCGGAAAATTAGGCCAAAAATGGGGTGTGCGCAAGGCAATCTACCTCGCCATTGGCATCTATATGTTCATTGTTGTGTGGGGAACTATGATGACCGTAAAGCAGGAATTCTACATTCTGGCCATCATGATCGGTTTGGTCCAGGGTGGTATTCAAGCTCTCAGCCGTTCCTATTATTCGCGATTAATTCCCAGAGAACAATCTGCTGAATACTATGGATTTTACAATATGCTGGGCAAATTTGCAGCCATTGTTGGCCCGGCTCTCATGGGCGTTGTCGGCCTGATTGCAAGACGATTGTTAATGCCGCCCACACCCACACCCGGGCAAATTGAGCATGTTGGTCAATTAGCTTCACGCTGGAGTATTGGATCTGTTTTGATACTCTTTCTAATCGGGGCCATCCTTTTCTATTTTGTTGATGAAGAAAAGGGTAAGGCGGAAGCGGCATATTTATCAGAATCGTAGTTTGGCTGTCTGACCCTAACCCTTTGATTTTTCTTGATCCGCAAAAAAAACGAGCTCAAACCCCAATATATTGTATTTTCCTCTTGACTCTACACAATATAATGTGATAGTTGGATGTCTGTCGTTGTGCAGGCAGGCTTCCGGCTATTAGACCCCACCGCTCAGACAGCCTCCTTGGCCTCCGCCCGGTATGTCCAGAGCCTTGTAGGGATTTACAGAAAAGGCCTCAAGGCTCTCCTGTCCAGTTATCAGAAATATTCGTTGAAACGGTTGTTCAGAATTTAGTTCACATGAGGTGGTATGGATGTTTGAGAGTGTAAGGAAACGTGATGGAAGGTTTGCGGAGTTCGATTCGTCAAAAATTAACACAGCAATTGCTCAGGCCGGGAAAGCAACCGGGGAATTTGGAGAAAGAGATGCAAGAAAACTCACACTCCGGGTCCTGACCCTGGCCCACGAAATGCGTCTCACTGCGCTTCCGGAGGTGGAAGAGATTCAGGATATTGTAGAAAGGATTCTTCTCGACTCCCCGTTCCACAAATCTGCCAAGGCATATATCCTGTATCGGGAACAACATGCCCAGATAAGGAAAATCGCGGCCAAGGCAAGTGTTGATATGGTTGAACATTATATTCAAAAACAGGACTGGAAAATCAAGGAAAACAGCAATATGTGCTATTCTCTCCAGGGATTGAATAATTACCTTTCTTCGGATGTTACCTCGGAGTATTGGCTGAATCGTATTTATCCTCCTGAGATCAGGCACGCACACAAGGAGGGGGGTCTCCACATACACGATTTGAGTCTCCTTTCTGTCTATTGCGTGGGATGGGATCTTAAAGATCTGCTGGAGCAGGGATTCAAGGGTGTTGAGGGAAAGGTTGAAAGCGCTCCCCCTAAACATCTCAGGTCTGCTCTGGGGCAGGTAGTCAATTTTTTCTACACGCTACAGGGTGAAGCAGCAGGCGCCCAGGCCATTTCCAATTTTGATACGCTCCTTTCCCCATTTGTGCGCTATGATAACCTGAACTATAGGGAGGTAAAACAGGCCCTCCAGGAATTTATCTTTAATATTAATATCCCTACGCGCGTTGGTTTCCAGACTCCATTTACCAACATTACCATGGATCTCCACGTACCATCTATTTTGAAAGACCAGCGAGTGATCATCGGGGGGTCTGAACAAAAGGAGACCTATTCCTCCTTTCAGGCGGAAATGGACATGATAAACAGGGCCTTTGCCGAGGTCATGATGGAGGGCGATGCCAGGGGAAGAGTTTTTACATTTCCGATACCCACATATAACATTACAGCAGACTTTGACTGGGACAATCCGAATCTTGAAATGGTCTGGAAGATGACCGGGAAGTACGGGATCCCCTATTTTTCAAATTTTGTCAATTCTGACATGTCACCTGAAGATGCGAGATCCATGTGCTGCCGCCTCCGTCTCGACAACAGGGAGCTGTTAAAGAGGGGAGGAGGGCTTTTTGGGGCAAATCCACTGACAGGGTCAATTGGCGTTGTCACTATTAACCTTCCCAGGATAGGGTATTTTTCTGAAAACGAGAATGACTTCTTTGAACGCTTGAGAAAAATAGTGCTTCTTGCAACACAAAGCCTGTCTATAAAACGGAAGGTCCTGGAAAAATTCACGGATGAAAACCTTTATCCTTACTCAAGGTTTTATTTAAGACAGATCAAACAGGGTACAGGGCTTTACTGGAAGAATCACTTCTCTACCATAGGGGTTCTGGGGATGAACGAGGCATGCCTGAATTTTTTGGGCACAGATATCGCCAGTGAAGAAGGTCTGAATTTTGCCCTTAAAGTTATGGATTTTTTGCGGGACATGATTGCAGGGATCCAGGAGGAGACGGGAGATATGTTTAACCTCGAGGCGACTCCTGCTGAAGGCACATCGTATCGGCTTGCCATGCTCGACAAAAAGCTGACCCACGAAATCATTTGCGCCAACGAAGATGTATATGGAAAAGGAGCAGCTCCTTTTTACACCAACTCCAGCCAGCTCCCGGTAAATTGCACAGACGATATTTTTGAAACACTGACGCTTCAGGATGAACTGCAGGGGAAATACACTGGCGGGACAGTCCTTCATATCTACCTGGGAGAGCAGATCAGGGATATTGAAGTCATAAAGGGGCTTATTAAGAAAGTCGTAACCAATTTCAGCCTCCCCTATTTCACTCTTACCCCAACCTTTAGCGTCTGCCCTTCACACGGTTACCTGAATGGAAAACAGGAAATGTGCCCCGTTTGCGAAGAGGAGACGGAGGTTTATTCAAGGGTTGTTGGTTATTTGAGACCTGTCAAACAGTGGAACAACGGCAAGCAGGCTGAATTTGGCATGAGAAAGACATTCAAGGTTGCATGACCTGCAGTAGGGCTCACGCACTGGAGGGAAAGACAACGCCCTTTTGGCATATAAACGCCCACTGCAAATATTGAGAAAAAGCCATGATTTTTGGGGGTCTACAAAAGAATTCATTTATCGATTATCCCGGGAGGATAAGCTGTGTCCTCTTTGTCTCAGGATGCAACTTTGATTGCCCCTATTGTCACAATCCGGGTCTTGTGAAAGGTGGTCCGATGGCCTCCCCCTCTTTAAATGGAGAGGCGGTCTTTGAATTTCTGGAAAGACGCAAAAGGTTTCTGGACGGAGTGGTTATTTCCGGAGGAGAACCAACTCTTCAGAAAGACCTTGTTTGCCTTTGTGAGAAAATTAAGGGAATGGGGTATCCTGTCAAGCTGGATACAAACGGCAGCCGGCCACAGGCAGTGAAGGAACTTGTTGATGAAGGTCTTGTGGACTACATTGCCATGGACGTTAAAACCGATCCGCTACACTATCCTCCATCTATAAAAAAAGACTTCGATCCTGATTCAATACTTTCAAGCATCCAGATCATCATGAATTCGGGTTTACCCTATGAGTTCAGAACCACATGTGTAAAACCGATAGTAGATGCAGAGGCTGTTGAGAATATTGCAAAGACCATAAAAGGCTCTATGCTGTATGCCCTGCAACGGTTTAATAACAGTGATGTGTTGCACCCTGAGTTTTTTCAAGAAGGAAATGCTACCTATGACGATGATGAGCTTATGACTCTAAAATCGATAGCAGAGCCATGGGTCAAAAAGTGCATTGTCCGCTGATAGACGCCCTTTCACAAATATGTGACTATGCCTTATGAGGTGTGTCAATAGGCAATGTCATAATTTGACCTTGCAGAACTATTGCGAATTTTCACTATTAAGTGAAGAGCAAAAATAAGTAACACTACTACTCCAAGACATCCGGCAATAATATATAACCAAAACATGGCAACCTCCTTAATAATTTCCACAACCTCCAGGCCTCATTATCTCTCTTTTGTTCCTTCTTCTTTGATTGTATGTGTCTTGCGTATTAACTCCGCAATTTTTGTATCAAACTGTCGTTGATCTTCGCGCATGCTGTCCAGGATCTCAGAGAGATCCATGGCCTTTTCGGGTGTGTCCTTTTCAGTTATAGTCCTTTTGGCGCTTTGCATACTTCTACTCTGTGCAAGAAAGATGCAAGATCAGTTAGTAAAGACATTTCTTTAAAGATTGTAATAAAATCAATCTGTTATCGCTTTTTGAATAAAGGGGCTATAAAATATTTCGCAAACAAGGGGATATATATGAGAAAAAAAATTCTACTTATGGGTAGGGCCTTACATATTCAAAGTTGAAAATAGGGGGTAATATATGCCTCAATCCGGCTTGACATCGCTCATTATATTCCCTATTTTTAAATAAGATTTTGTGTTTGCAGTGTTTTTCCCATGACAGATGCATCCTTTCTGCCAAGTCAGGGATGCTGTGTGTTAAGCAGTAAATTAATCATCAAACAAGGAGGAAAAATGGATAAGTATGTGTGTTCTGTTTGTGGATATGTGTATGATCCTGCTGAGGGAGATCCGGATAATGGCATAGAGCCCGGGACCAAATTCGATGACCTGCCTGATGACTGGGAGTGCCCGGTATGCGGGGCAGGAAAATCTGATTTTGAAAAAGAGGAATAAACCACAAGGACAACCGGGGCTATCAGTATCCGGTCTTACTGAAGAAGATTGAAGTGAAAAAGATTCCTGTCATCGATTTGAGTCAATGCACGGATTGCGATTCATGCCTGGAAATTTGCCCCGCGGTATTTAGAAGAAACAAAGAAACAGGTCTCATGGAAGTTGCGGACCTTGCCCTGTACCCTGAGGATGAGGTCCGTGAGGCCATATGTATTTGCCCAAATGACTGTATAGCCTGGGAAGAGGAATGAAGGCAGATCACGCCCCGATAATCAACAAGACCCGACTCGATGAGCTTTATGACACCTATAACTCTCGCAAATGGGTACACCCGGACCCTCTGGAATTCCTTTACCAATATGCAGCTCCACGGGATCGGGAAATTGTTGGCATCGTAGCCTCATCCCTCGCCTATGGGAGAGTGGCTCAGATCCTTAAAAGCGTCGGATCTGTTCTCGAAAAAATGGGACCCTCTCCGTATGATTTTCTTAAACACTCCACGCCTGTATCCCTTCAAAGGACGTTTAAAGATTTCAAACATCGATTTACCACCGGTAAGGACCTCACGGGGATGCTTTACGGCGTAAAGCGCGTAGTTGACCGTTATGGTTCTCTTTACGCATGTTTCCTTTCGGGTTTCAAGGATGATGAAGACATCCTCCCTGCGCTTTCGTTTCTGGTGAGTGAATTGACTGCACTATTCAACGGTCACAACAATAGCCTTTTACCTTTGCCTGAAAGGGGGAGCGCGTGCAAGAGATTGAACCTTTTTCTGCGCTGGATGGTGAGGAAAGATCGCGTTGATCCGGGCGGGTGGCTGGAGATACCGACAGGAAAGCTGATGGTGCCATTGGATACTCACATGCACCGCATATGTTCCCTGTTGAAACTGACACATCGAAAAAATGCGGACATGCGCACTGTCAAAGAGATCACCCGTGCATTTCGGCGAATCGAGCCAGAGGACCCGGTGCGTTATGATTTCGCTCTCACGCGTCTTGGGATTCGGAGGGATGCGGATCCTGATGCTTTGCTGAGAATTTGCGCTTGAAGCAGAGAATGAAGCAAGCCTGAATTAAAATTCCCACATGACCGGATTAGCATCCAGACAATCTGTCACGCTCCGGCTAATGGTGTCCATTTCTTTTAAATCTGTGTCAGATAAATGTCCTTCGGCCGCTTTGGCGTTTTGTAAGACCTGTTCGGCGTTGCGTGCTCCTGCGATAGCGCACACCCCTTGATGCGCAATAACCCAGGCAAGCGCCAGTTGCCCAAGGCTAAACCCATATCGATCCGCGATGGGGCGAAGCCTGTTCAGTGCCTGCTGCACCCGCTTGAAGTTCTCCCGCTTAAACAGCTTGTGTTTCGACCGGTGATCTCCTTTGGCAAACTTGTGGTCCGGGCCAAATTTGCCCGTTAAGATCCCCTGGGCCATAGAAGAATAGGCAAGAATGGTGATGTTATTCTCAATACAGTAAGGCATGGCGTCTTTTTCCACATGCCGCCAGAAAAGGGAGTAGGGCGGTTGCAGGCTGTCGATGCGAGCGAACTGGGCTGCTTCCTTTAGTTGACTGCAAGAGAAATTGGAGACACCGATTGCCCGGATCTTTCCCTGTTGCAGGAGTTCATTCATGGCCCGCATGGTCTCCTGGATCGGGGCCTTTTTGCTGCCCCAGGAACCGGCCGGCCAATGTATCTGATAAAGGTCAATATAATGAGTGTTCAGGTTTTTGAGGGAGCGGTGACACCTCCCAATGACCTGGTCGTATTTGAGATGATTGGGAAATACCTTGGTCGCGTAAACCACCTGATGCCGGACGTCGGACAGTGCTTTCCCCAGGATGCGCTCGGAATGGCCCCACCCATATTCCTCGGCTGTGTCGAACGTGGTAATGCCCGCATCAAAGGCAGCGCGGATCGCCTTGGTGATTTCGGCGTCATCAATACCTGCCCACATGCGTTTGCCTGCCTGCCATGTGCCCATGATGATAGGCGTAATTTTTACATCTGACATTCCGAGCGAGCGTAGCTTCATATTTATCACCAGCCTCCTAGTATTCCCTCGGTCATTGGCGCTTATAGCAACCTGTTTGTCAAGACCTTTATTCGTGTCTTCTAATTTTGATATAGCCGCAAAAAGGCACAAAATACACAAAAATAATGATTTACATATTAGAATATCAAATAGTTATTACAATTCGACAAAATATGTTATAAGAAAAAATAGTATTACCTCAATTGAGGTGGTACTTGGTATTAACCCGGCAAATAATTACTCGACATTTCAGTAAGAATTTGCTATGGGAGGTGCATGAAAAAAAATGATGCACGCAAACTAAGCACTGATGCTCAAC
>JAIWDV010000068.1:0-7707 GCA_048632525.1 Bacteroidales bacterium
CATAATAACGGTCAATATAGGTTCGCCGATAAGCTTATCCAAAAAGATCCGCTCGGTGAGAATACCAAGGACGATACCCACAAGCAGGGTAAGGAGCACAGCGAAGAAAAAGGGAACGCCCATCTGGTGAAACGTATACGTCACATAGGCCCCGATAAGGGTCAATTCCCCCATTGCCAGATTCAGGACACCCGAGCACTTATAGATAAGAACCCATCCAAGGGCTACAAGGGCATAGATTCCGCCCACCATGATGCCCGTGGTCAAGGACATAAAAAATAGTTCCACTCTTAAACCCCCGTTTTTAGAAAGCAGTAAACAGTAAGCAGTAGGCAGTAGGCAGTAGGCAGTAAATAGTATGCAGTAGACAGTAAGCAGTATGCAGCAAAACCGCTTAAAATACGTTACCTGCAGAATTTGTCGGATTTGTTGATCATGCCATACAACATTCTGTTTACTTCATCATACCTTTTCATAAGGTCTTGATGTTGTTCATTATTGATGTATTCAAAATCTTTTGAAAAATCTAACCACACTTCAGTTTCACCGGCTTCTCCGGCACAGTCTATAAGTTTACTGACAAAAGCCTTTTCGTAGCGTCTTTTTTTCCATGCCTCAGCCAGGTTTGCGGGCACACTTCTCGAGGATCGTCGTATCTGATCAGTTAGGGAGTATTTTTCTTCCTTGGGATACCGTTTGGTTATTTCATGAATATCCAAAGCAAGCTGATAGGCCAACGCATAAACTTTCAAATCTCTATATCCCCGGTACTCACTTCTTCTCACATCCCTTGTCCCTTCTGCTTACTGTCTACTGCATACTCCTTACTGCATACTTTTCACACATTCACCTTGCGTATGTGCAGATCGGTCTTTATGCGCTGTTCCCTTCCATCCTCATATGTGATGGTTGTATCCATATGGACCATATCGACATCCACGTAAAGAGCATCCACGATGTCTTTGTATCTTTTTTCCACAAACGCCCGTCTCAATTTAGACGTCCTTGTCAGTTCCTCGTCATCCGCATCAAACACCTTGTAGAGATTTACAAACTTATGAATCTTTGCGGGGCCCGGGAGGTCTTTGTTGGCCTCTTCGATCTGTTTCTGAATCAGGTCATAGACTTCAGTCTTCTGGGACAGTTCAGGGTAACTGGTATAATTAAGCTTTTTATCGTCTGCCCACTTCCCCACCACAGCGTAATCAATACACATAACGGTTGTGACATATTCCCTGCTATCCCCGATCACCCAGGACTCCTGGACAAAGGGGCTGAATTTCAGACGAGTTTCAAGGTATTGGGGGGCAAAGGGCCTTCCGTCGTTCAGGGTCATCACGTCCTTGGTGCGGTCAAACACCACGAGGTGCCCGTCTTCGTCTATGAATCCCTTGTCCCCGGAATAGAGCCACCCGTCCACCAGGGTCTTCCTGGTGGCCTCCTCGTTCTTATAGTACCCCTGAAACACGGAAGGACTCTTGGATATGATTTCACCTTCTTCAGTGATCTTGACCTCGGTTTCCGGGATTGCGGTCCCTACGGTATCAAATTTTACATCCCCGTCCCTGTGAACGATGGAGATGCCTCCGATCTCGGTCTGGCCATATATCTGTTTCAGGTTGACGCCGAGGGCGTGGAAAAACCGGAAATGGTCCGGTCCCATGGCAGCGCCACCCGTGTAACAGTACCTGAGTCGCGACATGCCGAGATGATCTTTCAGTTTTTTCTGCATGGTTATGTAGGCCAGCCAGTTCAGAAATTTCCAGTGCAAGGGCACGGGCTGCTTCTCGAACTTAAGATTCGCTACCTTATAGCCCACCTTGGTGGCAAAATTGTAAATCATTCTTTTTATCCAGGTGGCGTCCATATGCTTCACCTGTACCTGGCGGGTCATTCCCTCATAAAGCCTGGGAGGCGCAAACATCACATGGGGGCCGACCTCCCTGATATTGTGCTGGGCTGTATCAGGTTCTTCCGGAAAGTTCAGGGTATAACCCACCTGGAGACCACAGGATATGGACATCATCTGCTCCCCGATCCAGGCAAATGGGAGATAAGAAACAAAATCATCTGTATCATAACAGGGATCAACGGCCATGAGATTCTTTCCCATGGTCAGCATATTCCAGTGGGAGAGCAGTGCGCCCTTGGGAAGGGCAGTGGTCCCGGAGGTGTAAAAGAGCAGACATATATCATCGCCGTGCCCTTCATTGATTGTCTTCTCAAAAAGATCCGGCTCTTTCTGATCCAGTTCCTTACCAAGTTCCTGTACTTTCTTTATGCTGATGAGAAAATCCTGATGGTAGTTCCGCATACCCTTGGGATCATCCCATATAATCCATTTCAATTTGGGACATTCGTCCTTAATGGATAATGCCTTGTCCACTTCTTCCTGGGTTTCACCAACAAAAAAAGCAGTATCTGAATGGTCAATAATGTATTTGACCTCATCCATCATACAGTCCTGGAACAACCACACCCCAATAGCACCGGCACACATAGCAGCGATCTCCGCCCAGAGGCCCTCTGGCCGGTTATCACCGATCATGGACACCTTGTCCCCTTTTTTTAGACCGAGGCTCACCATGCCCAGGGACAGGTATTTGACATTGTCATAGTAATCCTGCCATGTGAAAGGGATCCAGATGCCAAATTCCTTTTCCCTCATGGCCACTTTGTTCTTGCCGTACCGCTTGCACTGGCTGAGAAACAGCTTGGGGATCGTGAGGTCCTTTGTGACTTCTATCCCAGATCCGTTCATGGTTATCCTCTACCTCCTTGTGGAATACAAATCATCTTCACCGAGATATGCCTTTACCACCTCCGGGTTGGCCTGGACCTCTTCTGGTGGCCCATCCATAATCTGATTACCGAAGTTCAACACATTCACACGATGAGAAATATCCATGACCACACCCATATCATGTTCCACCAGTACACAGGTGACTTTCCAGCGTTTCTCCTCGTTGATATCAAGGATGAAACGGGCCATGTCTTCAACCTCTTCCAGGTTCAACCCGGCCAGCGGTTCATCAAGCAACAGTAGTTCGGGATTGAGGGCCAGGGCCCTCCCCAGTTCGACACGTTTCTGTAAACCATAGGGGAGCATATGCGCTGTCTGATCCCGGATGCTTTCTATCTCGAGGAGATCAATAATCTCCTCCTCTATAAATTTTCTGGACTCGGTCTCTTCGTGCCTGGTCTTGCCCACATATATGGAGCCGCTCACAATACCGCTCTTCAGATGGATATGCCGGCCAAGGCGGATATTATCCAGGACCGACATTCCTCCAAAAAGTTCCAGTTTCTGGAAGGTCCTGGAGATTCCCAGCTCAGCCCGCCTGTATGGCCTTAAGTTATTAATCCTCTGGCCCTTATAGTAGATGCTGCCTTTCTGAGGTTTATAAAGCCCGTTGATACAGTTCATCATTACTGTTTTGCCCGCTCCATTTGGACCAATGATCGAGTGGATCTCGCCCTTTTTTACCTCCAGGCTTATGCCTGCCAGGGCGGCCACCTTACCAAATGACATGTGGACGTCTTCAAGCTTTAAGATGGTATCGCCTTCCTTTAGCTCCCCAACCTGAACCATGCTTGATGGCCTCCGTTCTGTTCTTATATTGTGATTTGTCTAAAATGCTTTTTTTGATTAGGAAAAAATCTGGTTGGCTGAAACTGGTAGCCCCGCACCCCTAATGCGCTTCTACATTTACCCGCTCGTTCAGTTTTTGTCAACATGTTTTGCTAAGAAATACTCCATGATAGCCATCTATAGTGGGATACACATTTTTTAGTAGCTATTATACGGCTATCTTATAGCTAAAAAAAGCTGGTTTTTATCTGAGGAAAGAGGTTATTATGACATTGATTTAAAAAATAATCATCCGTCATACCGGCAATAAAATCGCGCACTATCCCAGCTAACGGTGTACTTTCTCTGTATTCTGGCGATATGCCGTCAAGGAACTTCCTGTAGATATCAGATTCCTCATTACCCGTTTCAAGGTCCTGGAAGTATTTTTCAAACAGCAATTCAAACATCAGCCGGATTTTTGATGTCTGTTCCTTGACTTTATAATTCTTGTAAATACGCTCTTCATTGAATTTCTTAAGCCTTCTGAGGGCCTCCCCCACTTCATTGCTGAAACTGACATAGGGTTTCTCCAGGCTGTTCGTAATAAGGTCTTCCACGAGACCGTAAACAATGGTTCCGTTGGTATCGCCCAAAACCTGTGTGCAGTCTTTGGGTATGTCTTGCCGGTTTATCAAACCGAGCCTGATGGCATCTTCGATATCACGGCCTATATAGCTTATAGTATCAGCCATCCTCACCACACACCCTTCTAAGGTCATGGGCCAGATATCCATGGACAGGTTCTCTTTTTTTTGATTCATTTCGTCATACAAGGTTTCAAAATTTTTGTCTTTTTGAGGTTCCAATGCCTGAGAATGCAATTCTCCGTCATGGCAGAAGATCCCATCCAGCACTTGCAGGGTCAAATTCCAGCCTTTCCCTTTGCGCTCAATCTCCTGAAGGGATCTAACACTCTGTATGTTATGGAAAAACTGACCGATGCCATGTGATTCACAGAGGGAGGAAAGGATTTTTTCGCCGTCATGTCCGAATGGGGTATGCCCTATGTCGTGTCCAAGTGCTGCAGCCTCGATTAGATCTTCGTTCAGCCTCAGAAGGCGCCCGATGGTTCTTGCAATCTTGGATACAAGTTGGACATGAAGAACCCGGTGTGTGATGTGATCATTTTTAATGAGGTAAAAGACCTGGGTTTTATCTATGTAACGGGAATAGGCCAGCGAGTGTAGTATCCGGTCTCCGTCAACGGAAAAACTTTGTCTGTGCCCTTGGTTTACCTCTTCCTCATCATTTTCTCTTATTGCATAACTACTCAGGCAGGCCCATGGAGAAAGTCTGGTTTTCTCACTTTCGTCAAGATCATTTCTTATTTTATGTAACAGTTTGTTTTTTTTCACCCGTCTGAACCTTCCTTCTTCTTTGGGCCCTTGAAATAGACTTTCTTGATCTCACTCAATATACTTTTTCCTCCTCTCGCCATTACATCGTGCGCCCGGGCAGCGACTTGCCTGGACTCATTCTCAAGTATTTGATCATGGGGAAGTACTTTACCTTCTTTCTCGTATTTCCAGCGCAGGATGGACCGGGTCACTTTGAACTCGGCGTGCTGGAGTGCCTTTTTGAAATTGTTCCTGATCTGTTCGTCCATTTTTTACTTGCAAAAGATATATAAGGATGTTAAAAAAGTTAGTTTATGTATTTTAAGTTCTCTTAATGGAAATATTTATTTCCGGGTAGCGGCTGTCTTTTCTTGTTACCGTTCAAGGGTTCAGAGGTTCAGGGCTCAAGGGTTAACCGAAAATCTGAAACACTGACTCGTACGTTCTGAAGGTAACCCTGAACGGTGGGAGTGCCTCAATTGAGCATCGCTCAATTAGTGCCTTAAAACTGAAATTGCGCGCAAAATGGTCACAATTTTTTCCCGGACAAATCTTGTTGGCCAAAACTTTTAGGAATTCAGCAAGTTAGGGTTGAGGTTTAGATCAAGGAGATCGTTTTCAATTCCTTAATTCCTCAATTCGTAATTCCCAAATTCCGGTTTATCCAGGTAAGATACATATATCAGGGTAGTTTAACAATCTCAAGAGCTAACTTGGAAACCCAAATCACAGGTTCAGAAAATCGCCCGGTGCCCTGCATGCCTCAGGGTGCATGACATTCTGAGCAGAGGAAAAACCGTGGCATAGAGATCTAAGGAGGATTAAATGGCAGCAGTTATTAACATGAAAGAACTTCTGGAGGCAGGTGTTCATTTCGGACACCAGACAAGACGTTGGAACCCCAAGATGAAGCCTTACATATTTGGAGCACGCAATGGGATCCATATCATTGACCTTCAAAAAACCGTCAGGCTTTTTAAGACCACCTATGAATTCATTGTGAGGACAGTGTCTGAAGGGTATCCGGTTCTTTTTGTAGGTACAAAAAAACAGGGCCATGACTCTATTGTCGAAGAAAGTGAACGTTGTGGCATGTTTTTTATAGTAAACCGCTGGCTGGGGGGCACACTTACTAACTTCCAGACCATCAAAAAAAGCATCAAACGCCTGAAAGATATTGAACGTATGAAAGAGGATGGATCAATAACCCGCTATACTAAAAAAGAAATCCTAAAGATGGAAAAGGAGTTGTTTAAGCTGGAAAGAAACCTCGGGGGTATAAAGAATATGGACGAACTACCCGGGGCTATTTTCGTAGTTGATCCCAGGAGAGAAAAAATCGCCGTTAAAGAAGGCAGAAAACTTGGAATTCCGGTGATCGCCATTGCAGATTCTAACTGCGATCCTGACGAAATAGACTTTATCCTCCCAGGTAATGATGATGCCATTCGAGCCATCAGATTGTTTTGCTCAAAGATTGCCGATGCATGCATCGAAGGACATAATCTGGCCGAAGAGCGATTAAGGGCAGAGGCTGAACTGCTTAAAGAACAAGAAATTACCGAAGCAGAGGTAATTGTATCCGATGAGAGTGAAGAGGGAGGCCCTGAAGTCATCATTCTCCCGAAAAAGGAAGAAACAAAAAAAGCCGTTGAGGTAGAACCTCAGGAAGCAGCCGTTGAGGTAGAATCTCAGGAAACAGCCGTTGAGACTGATGATTGATGATTGAAAATCACAAATCGACAATAGGCAATTGACAACAGTCAATAGTCAATCCAGAAACGAAGGGAGATTTAAATTGGCAGTTAGCACTTCACAGATAAAAGAGTTAAGAGAAAAGACGGGCGTCGGCATCATGGACTGCAAGACGGCCCTTAAAGAATGTGATGGAGATATTAACAAGGCTATTGATTATTTGCGTAAAAAAGGCATTGCAACCGCCAAAAAGCGGAGTAGCCGCACTACATCTCAAGGACAGGTGATGTCTTACATCCACGCCGGAGGTAAGATCGGAGTCCTTGTGGAAGTGAATTGTGAAACCGATTTTACAGGTAAGAATGAAGATTTTTCGATTTTTGTGAAAGACCTGGCCATTCAGATTGCAGCGACCAGTCCAGCCGCCATTGATCGAGAAAGTATCCCCCAGGACATCCTTGAAAAGGAAAGGGAAATTTATGCCACCCAGGCAAAAGAATCGGGCAAGCCTGAGAAAGTGATCGAAAAAATTGTGGAAGGAAAGCTGAAAAAGTTTTTTTCTGAGGCCTGCCTCCTGGAGCAGCCTTTTGTTAAAAACCCCGATATCACGATTCAGGATCTCATGAATGAGATGATTGCCAAGACAGGGGAAAATATTGTGATGCGCCGGTTCGTTCGATTCCAGCTCGGAGAATCCGATTAGCCCCGCTGCGCTGCAGCATGCAGTAAGGAGTAGGCAGTAGGCAGAATGCAGTATGTAGTAGGCAGCAGGAACTTAGGGGCTTCGCCCCAATTGGAATGTTGGAATGATGGAATAGTGGAATAATGGGTTTTGGGGAATTGACGGAATGGGTTACTGGGAAAATCAAATTGACAAACCATAAGAGAAATGAGAAATTCGGATCTAATCCATTCGGTAGAAGACGAAATTTACATCCCCGCTAAAGACGGGATCTTCGACTTTCCAATATTCCACCATTCCATTATTCCATGTGCGAGGCAGAAACTCAGGCCTCGGAAAATCCCTTTATTTTTAGTAAG
>JAIWDV010000069.1:0-7706 GCA_048632525.1 Bacteroidales bacterium
ATTATCCGCCTGACCGGCATTGTCTGCATTCTGTTTGGTCATGGAGGACATCTCTTCGAGGGATGATGATGTCTCTTCGATTGAGGCTGCCTGCTCGGATGAACCTTCGGCAAGAGACTGGCTTGCTGATGAGACCTGGGCTGAGGCTGAGGCCACCTGGCTTGCTCCTTCGGACATAGTTCCAGCCATCTGACTCAAAACATTAACCAGGCTTCGTCCGATAAAAAATGCTAAAACCGCGCCCAGCACCAGGGCGCCTATCCCCAGGACCATAATGACAATCTTGTTCTTGCTGGCCCCGCCAAGGAGCACATCCTGGGTGATCATGTTCTTGTTCACTACGTCGGTAGCCTCGTGCATGAGGGCTTGGACTTCCTTTAAATTCTTCTGGCTAACTGTTGCAAATATCTCCCCTGCCTCATGCTGACCCTCTGCCATGGTCTCTACCAGGCCGAGCAACTCATGCAAGATATCCCTTACCTCTTTGACATAACCTGCAATCTTTCCGTTGGCTATGGCCATGGCTCCTTCAAAGTCGCGGGCTGCCAGTTTTTCATTTACCAGATGACCTGCCTTATGCAGTTCGTGGTGCGGCCCTTTTATTTTTTCTAATAGAGGGGCAAAATCAGCAAACTCCCTGGCAAGGGCGGCAGCTTCCTGACCGTAAAGCCACTTGCCAAAACCGCACAATAGATGGTCGAGTTGTACAGATAGTTTTTTTTTCTTATTTACAATTTCATGGATCAGTCCCTTATGCCAAACTACATGGTCTCGTTCCGCCCTATACAAAGCCCCCATGGTGTCGCCAACATTCAGTTTATTAAAATGCTTTTCAATGTCTATTGCGGATTGGTGCAGATGACTGTGGGGCTCTTCCATAGCTTTTAGGATGGGAACAAGGGTTGGCACTGCTTCCTCGGCCTTTTTCCTATCCTCACCGTATAGCCATTTTCCAAACCCGCAGAGATGATCGTCGCTCTGAACTTTAAGCTCTTTGACGTCATGGTCCTGCATGTAGTGCGTCAAAGCTGCCAGCCAGTTTAAATGGTCTATTTCTTTTTGCTTCATCACTTCCTGGATATTGCTCCCTGTAATCATGCTGACAGCATTGGAAACAATGCCGCTGATCCCGGTATAGCTTACAAAGCCTAAAATACCCAAAAGAAGCATAATAATACCAAACCCCAAGCCAATCCTCTTTCCTATCGTCATTGCTTTAAACATGGTTAAGCTCTCCTTTTTTAGTCGGTTTTGCCGGTTTGTCCATGCCACCCGACAATCATCCAATCCCCCATCTATGCTGCGTTCTCCAAGGCAGCCACCTCTTCTTCGCTAAGCACCCGATCAATATCGAGCAAGATCTTCACACCTCCTTCCATCTTGGCCATGCCGAGAATGTAGTCTGTATTCAGCCTGGTTCCGAATGTCGGCGTATCTTCTATGTCATCAGCTTTGATGTTTAAGACTTCTGAGACGGAATCGACCACTACGCCGATCAGGATGTTCGCTGCCTGGCTCTTGAGATCGACCACGATTATGCAGGTACGTTCGGTATAGTCGCTCTTTTCCATTTCGAATTTCAGTCTTAAATCAATCACAGGAATAACCTTGCCGCGAAGGTTTATCACTCCTTTCACAAACTCCGGTGTCTGGGGTACAGTGGTAATCGGCATCATCCCGATGATTTCTTTGATCTTCAGGATGCCCATGCCGTACTCTTCGCCTGCAAGAGAAAAGGTAAGATATTTTCCTTCTCTGTCTTTCATGACCTTTACGGCCTGGTCCATTGTTTCTGCCAAATCCTCCATTTTTTCACCTCCTATCAATTAATAATTGATAAATAGTTCCTTTTCTAAGCAGCATTACTCAGAAGAGAACCCAGTTTTTATTTCAAAATTCATGAGAATTAATTGGAGCAGCCTGATTGAGTCGATTCCGGTCTAACTGCCGGAAAAACAGCCTTAAAAGTTGTTCCTTTACCTATCTGGCTTTTTACCTTGATCTCACCCTTATGCTTTTCTACGATATCTTTGACCACTGAAAGGCCAAGTCCTGCGCCCTTCTTTTTGCTCGTAAAATATGACGTAAAAATTTTATTCATGGATTCATTTGTAATGCCACACCCTGTGTCTTCGATAGATACAGATGCGGATGAAGTATGTTGGTCAAATTTTGCTGTTATCCTTAGTTGTTTTTCAAGCCTGCCATCCATGGAATCAATGGCATTTAAAATCAGATTCTCGAATAATTGTTCGAGTTCAAATCTGTTCCCCGAAACGTATAGATATCGGCTGTTTAAATCCTTTTCCATTGAAACACCTTTTAAAGTCATCAGATCCTCAAACATCTTTATACAATCATGCAGAAGTTCTCTTATTTCTACTATCTCGGCTTTATCTTCAGTTCCCTTACCGGCTGTTAGAATCTTCCTGTTTATACTTTGAATCTTTTTTGTGGCTTCAATAATATTGGAAAAGTGTTTCTTGATGGCTTCAGTATCATCCAAATCATAGATACCCAGTTCCACATTTCCGCTAATACAGAAAAGATGATTATTGATCTGATGAACAAGTTTTGGAATGAGGCCATCGAGTTGACGTGAGTTGATATTTTGAAGCATGGAAAATATAACTCGATCAATCTCTTTTAATAGCTGATCAAGGGTAAAGGGTTTTTCAATAAAGCTGTTGCAACTGTTACGCAAGGCATCGATTACAAGATCTTTTTCGCCATATGCCGTCATTAGGATAACAGGTAAGGTATTATTTTTTTCTCGAATCTTCTTTAACAATTCCATCCCGTTCATGCCGGGCATTACATAGTCGGTTATAACAATATCAATCTTCTCAGGTCCGTGATTCAGCCGCTTAAGTGCATCCTCGGCATTCAGCGCCTCAAAGACCTTAAAACCCCTGCTCTTCAACCCCACTCTTAGGCTATCGAGCTGTTCAGCTTCATCATCCACAACTAATATGTTCATCTTTAATCTCCCCTTTTTTGCTTTCTTCTCAAAAAAAGGTTTTTGTTGACTTCGGCTCCTCTTAGTAAACGTCTCATTCGTCTTATTGCTATTTGTATGCCAAATAATGTTTTCAATGTTAACCAACTAATATTTAGGGATATTTTATAATGTTTGGTGGGAAGTGGGAGAAGTCGAAAGGTGTAACGTTTTGTAACGAAATTCAGGCGGCTGCCTGCTAAACCTGGATAACAAGCAATTTGGAAGGAGATGTTATAAAACAAACCGGTGTTACAGATTATAACATCGGTTTGGTCTCTTTTATGCAGTGAATTTAAAATGAATAGGGGATATATTACAGAAAGGTTTATAAATATACACAGGATGCGTTATTTTGATTTGGATTTCAAGTGTCTGGCTAATCTTTGCCGCGATATTCCAAGCAGCCTTGCAGCCATGGACTTGTTGTTGTTGGTTCGCCTTATCGCTTCTTCAATAAGAAGCCTGTTCGCCTGCTCCAAAGTCGGCAGAGGCTTGGAACCGACAAACCGAGAATCATGCTTTGGGAAAAATCGGGATGAATCAGTTCTCTCGGTTGAACCCTCCTGAGCAAAATGGGCATTGAATTGATCCATAGACAGTTTTTTAGATTTATGATTGCTGACCGCGTCATAGATCATGCTCTGGAGTTCTCTGATATTTCCGGGAAAATGATAATTGGACAATAACGTTATTAATTCCTCATGGGGTGGCGGCTTTTTCTTTCCAAGGGAATGGGATGCTTCTTCGAGAAAGTAATCCACTAATAATGATAGATCATCCAGTCTTTCACGTAGCGGGGGAATGTGAATGGAATGTGCGCAAAGCCTGTAATAAAGATCTTTTCGGAAACGGCCTGATTTCTGCAACGCTTGAAGGTCCTTATTCGTTATAACAATTACTCGTGCATCAGATATCTTCGGCAAGTCGGATCCAACAGGAAAATATTCATGCTCCTGTAAAAGACGAAGGAGCTTAACCTGAGAGTCAGGAGCCAAATCGCCGATCTCATCCAGAAGAAGCATGCCGCCGGATGCTTCTTCAACCAGACCTTTGCGCATCTTATCCGCTCCGGTAAATGCACCTTTAACATGCCCGAAAAGTGTGTCTGAGAAAATATTATCATCGATTCCAGCCACGTTCACAGAAACAAATTGTCCCTGACGATTGCTCAGTTTATGGATGGCCCTTACCATCAGTTCTTTTCCCACACCGGTCTCCCCGGTAATGAGTACCGGTTTTGGGCTGCTCGCTATAGACTCAACATACTGAAATATAGACAGCATGGTTTCGTTGTTTGTGATGATTTCCGAAAACGCCTCGGGGTTATCCAGGCGGCTGTTAAGCATCCTTTCCTTGAGCCTCAGATTCTCATATTGCAATTCCCGGATTTTGATGGCCCGTCTTACGCCTGATACGAGCCGGCTTTCTTCAACCGGCTTAACCATGTAGTCAAAGGCGCCGAACTTCATACACTGGACAGCAGTATCCACCTCGGTGTTTCCAGTAATGATAATTAAGAGGATATCGGGGAAATCCCGAGTGATTATAGGCAAAAGCTCATCACCTGAAATAAACGGCATTGTTAAATCTAACAATATTACCCCGATTTTCCGGTTGGACAGAAGGGTCTGGACGTCCCTGCTGTCCTGGCAACGCATGATATTTTTTATGCCGCCTGCTCGCAGTGTTAACTCAAAGCTTCTCAGTATTTCTGTTTCGTCATCCACAATCAATACCGGAAGTGAAGGATATGGAATTTGATTCATTTCTTAACCTCAATGATTGTGCACTCTTAATTCTACGCCAGGTCTGATTGTTCACCTTTTAAAACCATTTCCACGCTTCCTAATAAATCAGTAAGACGAAATGGCTTTGGCAATATATTTTTAAAACCCATATCGACAATTTCTTTCGCTTTGGTCGAGTCCGGAAATCCGGTGATTACGATTACCTTAATACCCGACAATTCCGGCTTTGCCTTGATTAACCGACAAATCTCAACACCGTCCATATCAGGTATCTGAATATCAAGGATAAGAATGTTCGGGCAATCACTGCCAAGTTTGACACACGCCTCGACCCCACTGGAAGCCTCTTTGACCAAATAGTAACGTTTTTCTCTAAGTGCAGTTGTGATAACATCTCTTACCGAGCTATCATCATCAACCACAAGAATTTTGATTGGTTCCTCTGTCTTTTTCGTTGGCAGAAATATTGCAAAGATCGATCCTTCTCCTCGTTGACTCTTAACCTCAATTTTCCCGCCATGCTCCTTGATGATGTTTGCAGAAACAGACAATCCAAGCCCTGTCCCTCCGTAACTGCGTCTGGTTGTGTAAAAAGGGTCCATAATGCGTGGCAGAACTTTTTCATTAATACCTATGCCCTCATCCCGGACTTCAACAACAATATTACCGCTCTTATCATTGAATAACGATTTCACAAATACTCCCTTGCTCTTATCAGGAAGTGCCTGGCAGGCATTCTGGATCAGGTTTATTATCACTTGTTCAAGTTTTTGTTTACTACACTTGATCACCGGTAAATCTTTACCGTATTCAACTGAAAATTTGTTAGTGGACTTCTTGATCATGTTGCCAACCAATGAAATGGCGCTTTCTATGAACTCGTTGACATTCACAGTTTGATTTATTTTACCGATATTCTGACGGGAGTAATCCTTCAGATCTTGAACAATACGTTTTATACGCTTTGATCCCTTCTTGATCCCATTAAGCAACTTTGGGATCTCGTCTCGCATTTCGCTATATGGCAAGCGCCCCAAATTAAAATCACCGTTTTCCTCATAGTAGTCCTCAAGGATTGGCGCAATACTATCCCATGCTCCCAATAATAGAGGTGTGTTCAGCATAATGAAGTTGTTGGGATTGTTGATCTCATGGGCCACACCAGAAACCAGGATTCCCAGGGAAATCATTTTATCCGCCTGCAAAAGCTCCTTCTCCATCTTTCTTTGCTCTGTGATATCGGATACTCTGACAATTGCAGACTGTACTTCGTTATCCGTATGTTTTACGGGATATATGTCAACTTTTTCAATCTTTTCCGGGTACGTAAGGCCTTTTTGCTCAAACGATATACATTCGCCGCCTAAACCCGACGAAGGGATGTCACATCCATCGCATGGTTCTGCTCTTCCCTTTAATGCCTGATAGCATAGCTCGCCAATGACATCTTTATATTCAGTCTTATAGTAATCCACAGCAGCCCTGTTGAACACTTTGATTCTCATTTCCTTATCTAACATGAGCGTGGGCTCTGGAATCCCGTCAAATGCCTCCTGAAGCATTGCCTTACTTTTCAAGATTTCTTCTTCTGCCTGCCTGCGTTTGGTGATATCGCGAGCTACCGCAACTATATACTCTCTTTCATCTTGAATTATGAATTTGACATTTATCTCTACAGGAAATGTTGTGCCGTCTTTGCGCTTATGTTTGCTTTCCAGAATCATATATCGACTCTTTCGAAGTTCCGCAACATGGTTCTCCCAGGCAAAATCGTCTGTTATGATTGCTTCGATGTCTGTAACCCTCATATTAAGGAGTTCTTCTCGTTCATATCCCAGACTGTTGCATGCTTTATAATTGAAGTCCAAAAAACTACCTGTTTTAGTAGCTACTACAAATATGGCGTCATTTGACTGGTTAATCAGATTTCGAAATAGTTGCAGATCCTTTGTTTTTTCTTTAACTAAAACTTCGAGAAGTTTTTTTTCGTTCCGCAAGGCATCTTCCACTTTTTTTATCCGCAGCATGACATTGAGCTGGGCGACCAGTTCGGTTCCATCAATAGGCTTGAAAAGGAAGGCATCAGCTCCGATATTCAAACCTTTTATCCGGCTTTTGGAAGCGGTTTCAATTGTTGTGAGCATAATAACAGGGATGTGTCTGGTTGCCTGGTCGGATTTAAGTCTTTTGCAGACTTCAAATCCATCCATTTCAGGCATTTTGATATCAAGAAGAATAGTATCAGGAAACTCTTCCTTTGCCTTTTCTATACCTTCAAGTCCTGATTGCGCGGTTATTACAGAGCAATCAAGCATCAGGTTCTTTAACAAAGCTGAAAGGCTAATAAGATTATCCTCTTTGTCGTCAATTGATAGTATTTTCGGCATAGTTTCATCCAACTATTCCCTGTCAAGACGGGCTAGCTCCTTCCCATGATTCACATCGTTTTCAGAAACCTCGATGCGTGGCTATACTGGGAACGCACCACTGTGTCAGCCTGAAGCGCTTGCAGGGCTATCTCAACGAGTTCGTGTTTTTATTCAACCGCCGGTTCTGGCCGATGGTGTCTTTCAACAGCGTGCTGAAGATCGCCGACAGGGTTGTGGCACCGACCTACCGGGACTTGTACGAGGGCGAGCGGGCACATCCGAATCCGGCGAAATTTAGATCACCTGTGCTAACCGGATAGGCGTAGTTCATTCTTTCATTGTCGGCTTTCTTTCTAATTTGATCTTTTCTTATCCTGTGCTGTTTTAATTGATCACTTCTATCTGAGTTTGTTTGATATCTTGCCAACTTCATAACGCCAAGATCGAACAATTCTGTTGTAGATTATATTAGCATATCACAAATATTTAAGCGTTTCAATTTTTTACATGAAAGCAGAGAGCATCAGTTTTCAGCTAAATCGAACTGATACAATATGTTGGGAATTTCTTTTGATTTTGTTACTCTTT
>JAIWDV010000070.1:0-7682 GCA_048632525.1 Bacteroidales bacterium
TAGCAAAACGCTGCTGTTGCCGCTTAATATCATCGCGAAGCGTATTTACAATCGTTGCGACATCATCCTGGGCCAATTTGATTTTCTGGTAAATAATTTTTCTTACCTTGACATCAAGGTATATTTTTGCCAGCCCCGAAATAGCGCTGGCTAACACTTCTTCTTTAGGGTTAGCAGCAGTATCCAGCGTCTTTGCGAGATTACTCAGGTTGCCGCTGAACTCCTGAGAAGCTTTTTCAATATTTTCATCGTCATCAAAGGTAGCGATTTCATTAAGGCTTTTCGCATACTGTGCAAGCGCTACGACCGCCGCACGATTCCGGCGTGCCTCGGACATCAAGTTTTTACCTTTCGTGGCACAGTCCCAAGGCGTCATGTATTTATCGCCCTTAATCTTACACTTCTCACTCTTTTGCTTGGCTCCCAGGTTAACAGTCATTGCCGCGAGTTGCCGGTCAGTTTCCAACTCAATGGCGTAAAATTTACCCGACGCTTCAGAGAGCACCTGCGCGCCTTCAGAAAATTTTCCAACCGCTTTGAGGTTGACACATCCGGTTAGGAATACGACGAAAAGCAGGATCACGATGAACCTTGTGTATAGACGTATAATTAACATAATATTCTCCTCTTTGGTGTTTTTTCCACTCCCTGATTACAGCAGGGCTCAGAAATTGCCTTTCAATTGGTTCGTTCGAATATTAAAGAACAATAAATTGTTTTTTTCAAACACCTAACCCGTTCGTTGCACTTCCTACCCTTGTTCAAAAAAAAGATATTTTCTTATAGAGATACACCGGGCTTGTCCAACAACCAGATAAGATCGTGGTTCGCTTCGCTCTCACGATCTATCCTTATTCGTTCTGCCTTAAAAATCAACAAAATTGCCATTATAGCAACATTCATAAATCTTTTTAATATCTTTTAATGTTGGTTTGCGTGGATTAGTACCCGTGCAAGGATCGTTCATCGCATTTTGAGTTATAACATCAAGTTTTTCTTGCCAGATATTTTCTTCAATGCCATATTCCCTTAAGCTATCTTCAATACCAACATTTTTGCGAAGTTTTTCGACTTCTTGTGCAAACTCTTCAGCCGTCTTTTTCTCAACAATTTGTGCAAGACATCTATATTTATCTGTACTTTTACTATTGTAGCGAATAACATTTGGCATTAAAAGTGTGTTCGCACGGCCATGAGGCACTCCAAACATACCTCCAAGTTGATGAGCCATAGAATGAATTATCCCCAGTATAGCATTAGTAAATGACATGCCTGCAAGACAGGAAGCATCATGCATTGCTTGACGAGCCTCCATATCATTGCCGTCGTTATATGCCTTTGGTAGATTTTGAAAAATCATTTTAACAGATTCCGCTGCAAGTGCATCTGTATAGTTACTAGCCAAAGTTGCTACAAAAGCCTCGCAATCATGGGAAAGCGCATCCATACCGGTGTTTGCTGTAACGTTTGGAGGCATGGTTTTACAAAGATCACCATCTACTATCGCAATATCAGGACAAATTTCGTAAGATACTATAGGATATTTCACACCTTTATTCCTATCAGTTATGACAGCAACACAAGTTACTTCGGTGCCTGTTCCGCTGGTAGATGGTATTGCTATAAATCTTGCTTTATTTCTTAGCGGCTTTATTGTAAAAGGAGGAATGATATCCTCAAACTTTGTATCAGGATGCTCATAAAATACCCACATCGTTTTAGCAGCATCAATGGCAGAACAACCACCAAGCCCTATTATTACATCAGGTTGTTCTTTGTTAAATGCCTTGACTCCCTTCATAACGGTTTCGATGGATGGATCAGGTTCTACGCCTTCAAAAACCACTGAATCAATGCCAACTACTTTTAAAATATTAATGGCCTTATCAAGATAACCAGCCTTTTTCATTGAGCCATTTCCAGTAACGATAATTGCCTTTTTACCTTTTACTTCCTTAAGATTTTCAATACTGCCAATTCCATGAAATGTCTTTCTCGGAATAATAAATGAACCCATAATTCCTCCATTAATTTTCAATAAGTTTTAGAAGTTTCCCCTTATTCAGTGTAATAAGGAACCATAACTTTGCCGTTCATATCATTTCCTTTTTTTAAGCATAACCCGCAAACCGGCACCAGTTGGCGCGACAGTTGCCTGTTTCTCACTTCCCATATCTATTTAAACTCCGGACGCAACTGGGGACAGCTGATCAGTGTCCGGTTGATGCCGTTGTTGGGTGGCTTATCTTGTCAAAATTATCCGTCTGATATAGTTATCGACAAACAATTATTCGAGAGCCATCATCCAACACTTCTGCTTTATCAAGTAAATCATCATCGGACTGCTTCTTCAGCGATGTCTACCCCGTAAACCTCATGTCCCTTCTGAGCTAAATAATGTGCATTGCGTCCGCCGCTACAGCCTAAGTCAAGAACTACGGCATTGTTTTCTAAATAATTCTTACAGAAGCCAGCGAGGGCATTTGATGGCTTGCTACGAGAAAAATCGAAAGATTCTACGTCTATTACCCCAAATCGTTCTTCCCAATAATCTTTTGCAGTAAGCATAGTCAATCACCTTATAATATCTGCCACCCAACCAGTTATTATATAGTTTCTGACTATTCCCACAGATTTCATGATTGTTGACCAAAAATTAGCAAAAAAACAGTTTTTTAAACTGTATATTACAACAATTTGGATAGTAAACAGAAAACCGGATAACCCACTTAAAGTCTATCTCGCCAGACGTTTTGAAGTTCAGATACCTTCATGATATCATATTATTTTCAGTCGAACATAGTTCTTTTGATGATTTAGTGGGTTTGAATGATGATAAAATCAAAACTTTCTGAAAGAGACATCTGCACAAAATACATTACTCCTGCTATCACAAATGCCGGATGGAATGAAAACCCTCACCATTTTCGTGAAGAGGTTTACTTTACCGCCGGCAGAATAAAGGTGCGTGGTAAATTAGTCAGCCGCGGAAAAGGCAAGAGGGCTGATTATATCCTTTACTATAAGCCAAACCAACCCATCGCTGTTATCGAGGCAAAGGATAATACTCATTCTATCGGCGCTGGAATACAGCAGGGATTGGAGTATGCAGAGATCCTGGATCTATCCTTTGCCTATAGTTCCAATGGAGATGGATTTATCGAGCACGATAAAACAACGGGAAAAGAAAGAGAACTCGTACTACACGAATTCCCCACACCGGAGGAATTATGGAATCGGCTGAATACTTCAAAGGGCATTGATCAGGCTCAGGAAAAGATTATCACGCAGGACTATTACTACGAGGCAGGCGGCAAAACTTCTCGATATTATTAGAGAGTTGCAATTAATAGGGCTGTCGAAGCTATTATTAAAGGTCAAAATCGAATTTTGCTGGTTATGGCTACAGGAACAGGGAAAACCTATGTTGCCTTCCAGATTGTCTGGCGATTATGGAAAGCCAGAATTAAAAAAAGAATCCTGTATCTGGCAGATCGTAATATCTTGATTGATCAGACCGTTGTGAATGGCTTCAAACCCTTTGGCGATAAGATGAGCAAGATCAAAAAACGCCAAGTGGACAAGTCGTATAAAATTTATATGGCATTATATCAAGGGGTTTCTGGACTCGAAGAATGGAAAAACATTTATAAACAGTTTTAGCGTGATTTTTTCGATCTTATCATTGTTGATGAGTGCCACCGCGGAAGTGCGGCAGAAGGGTCTCCTATTGTCCCACAGAACATCCAATGTCAAGGGCAGACCACATGGCCTGAAATGGCGCTTGTCAAGAGATTTTAAATTTGATATTTAGCCAGAAATTAATGCTAACATAAAATGAGATTCACGAATTGAATGATATCAGGGGAAGGAAGTTAGGAATGTCCCGCAAAGCTTGTCCGACATTTTCTCGTAAGGCTACCCTCAAAAAGCAAGTTTTTATTCTTTCAATGCAGAACTATATATGTGATAGACAAAAAACAATTACACCTATAACTTACTGTAATTTAATAGATTGTTTTTAAGGCTTCAGGGGGAAATTGGGGACGCGGAAATTGGGGACGCCCCGCAGAACGTTACTAAATCATTCGACGGCAGGACAACAAACATAGTCATATTGCTCATCAACTATGAAGGGATGAGGTATTAAATAAAATGAACGATCCACGAGGATCAATGTGGAGGATATGGGATCTACACATTCACACTCCGTGTTCCGCCCTCAATAACGGCTTCACTACAGACTTTGACGAGTACGCAGCCGCACTCTTGAAGTGTGTTGTAGGGAAGCAGATTGCCGCAGTCGGGATCACGGACTACTTCACCGCCGACGGTTACAGGAAACTCCGGGAAATCCTCGATGACGACGCCCGTCTAACTGCGCTGTGCGGTGCGGAAGCTGTCGATGCTATCGGGCGTATTCTCTTCATCCCAAATATCGAACTGCGCACGAGTACCATAGTACGCAGCCCCGACGGTCGTGATCGGCGCGTCAACTTCCATGTGCTGTTTTCCAACGAGATTACACCCGAACAAATCGAAGAGGATTTCCTCCGCGACATCAAGTTCACTGCGGAAAGTACTCCCGGCGGAACTGACGAGACGTGGCCGCTCACTATTCGGAATTTGGGAGCTTTAGGGCAGCGTCTAAAAGCACAGCACGGGCCTTTCGCAACAATGTCCGACCTAACGGTAGGCATGATGAACGCTGTCGTCGATCATGGTCAAGTGAGCGAAATACTGGAGCGAAAACGTTCGATCTTTGGCAACCGCTATCTCTTGGCTGTACCGGCCGACGAGGATTTGTCGGAGTGTAGCTGGGACGGGCAAGGGCATCTGGCTCGAAAGCTGATGATACAGAAGTCACACATGCTGTTCTCGGCCAACACAGGTACTCGGGACTTCGCCTTGGGTCTACGGCATCCTTCCGTTGAGGAGTTCATCGCGGAATTCAAGAGTCTCAAACCATGCGTTCACGGTTCCGATGCGCACGATGTAGAGCACCTCTTCGTTCCCGATGGCGAGCGATACACATGGATCAAGGCCGACCCAACCTTCGCGGGACTCAAACGCTTACTGCGAGAGCCCGACTCAAGGGTTTTCATCGGACCCGAACCACCGGCCTTGGACCGCCAGCGCACGAACACAACCCGGTACTGCGACCTCATGTCATTTGCGAAGGAGCCCAACTCAACGCTCGATGAACATTGGTTTTCCGGCGATGTGCCGTTGAATACGGGACTAGTTGCAATCATCGGTAACAAAGGCAGCGGAAAAAGCGCCTTGGCTGACTCCCTCGGGCTGGTCGGCAACTCCCCTCAGGAGAAACACTTCTCCTTTCTCCGCGTTGACAAGTTCCGCCGACCCCGCGAACGCAAATCAGAGCAGTTCCAAGCATCCTTGCGCTGGCTGTCCGGTGATGTCGATACGTGCCAGTTGTCCGACAATGTCGACCCGACAACCGTCGAGACAATCAAATATATCCCTCAGAAATATCTCGAAACCATCTGCAATGAAGTTGCAGGAGGCGAGGGCAGCGAGTTTGATAAGGAACTGAAGAGTGTCATTTTCTCCCATGTTCCCGATGACCAGCGCTTGAATTGTGACTCGTTTGATGAACTTATGGAGTTCCGTACCAACGAGACCCATGAGCATATTGAGCTACTCCAACGCAAGCTGCACGACTTGAATGAGCGTATCGTTGCGCTGAATGAGCGGCTGACTGAAGAACACAGGCAAGCCCTTGAACAACAGCTCCGACACAAGCAGGCAGAACTCGCAGCTCATGTGAAGGCCAAACCGAATGAAATCCGACAGCCTGACAAAGACCCGGCAGTCGGAGACCAGAACGCGAAGCTCGCAGCCGAGATCGAACAGGTTCGCGCCAATGTGGGGAAGGTTGAGGCAGAAATTGCTGAAATTACCACGAAGAACAAGCAGGCTCTTCGGCACAAAGCGTTGGCCGAAAAACTCAAGGCGAAACTCGAGAATCTACAGCGAACGTTTGACGACTTCGCGGCAAACTGTTCCGAATGCGAGGAACTGGGTATCGATCTGAAAGATGTTGTAACATTCGAGATTCGTTTCGCCAAGGTCGATAAAATCATCACGGACTCGCTGTTGGTGAGCGAGGAACTGTCTCAGAAGCTCCTCGAAGATGAGGAGGGAGCACCTGCTCATTTGAGGAAGCAGTTCTTAACGAAGGTCGGCGAGCTGCGCCGCACTATGGATGTTCCCAATCAGCGCTATCAGCAGTACCTCGAAGACTTGGCGAAGTGGGAGGCACGCAAGAAAGAGATCGAAGGTGGAACCGACGTCCCTGAAAGTTTAGGGTACTTCAAGGCGCAAATCGATGGACTGGAAAGGTTGCCCGCATACCTTGAGACAATCAAGAGCGAGCGTGCTGCGTCAGTCCGAGCCATCTATCAGGAGATCGACGCTCTATCCCTCATGTATGCTTCCCTGTACAGCCCCATAGAGAAGACCATCGCCGGAGATCCGCTCAGAGATCAGGGTCTTCAGATTGGATTCAAGGTGTCGATCATGCCGGAAAACTTCGAGGAACGGCTTTTCCGGCTCATTCACCAAGGGAGACGCGGCACGTTCTGCGGTGTGGAAGAGGGACAGAAAAAACTCCTCAAGATGATGCGGGAGGCTGACTTTTCAACATCGGACGGCGTCTTGTCCTTTGTTGATGCCATCGACACAGCTTTGGGATTCGACCTTCGGGATGGTGACCAGCAGCCAGTGCGCATAGCGGACTTGGTCAGGAAAGGGACCGAACCGGTTGATGTCTACGACTATGTCTTTGGCTTGGAGTACCTCTTTCCGCGCTATGCCCTCACGTGGGGCGCACGCACGCTTGACCAGCTTTCGCCAGGCGAGCGAGGCGCGTTGCTTCTGGTCTTTTACCTCTTGGTCGACAACGACACAATTCCACTCGTCATTGATCAACCGGAAGAGAATCTCGACAACGAGTCCATCTATCGAATGCTCGTGCCATGCATCAAGAAGGCGAAGGAGAAGCGCCAAGTTATCATTGTAACACACAACCCCAATCTGGCCGTTGTGTGCGATGCAGATCAGATCATATACTGTGATATGGACAAGCCGGGCAGAAATCGAATCACCTACACGACCGGGGCCATTGAGAATCCGACCATCAATCACCATATCGTTGATGTCTTGGAGGGTACTCGCCCCGCGTTCGATGTGCGAGATGCGAAGTACAAACTGGTTGATACATAGACTTCTACAAAAAGGAACCCTGGAACCCTGGGGACGCCCTTGACGAATTGGACAAAACGGCGGGTGGGGAAATCTATGGAACGTAGCTCAGTTTATAAGTTTATATCGTCAAGAAGGAAACCCACGGGAACAGCCATTGAAAAATAAGTGGCTTGCGGGACGTACATTAGTTTATAAGTTGACGTGGTAATTAAACTGAAGAAGGTAGTTGACTATGTTGAATAATTGTAAGGATAAATGGAAAAATTAGGAAGAATTCCCTAAGATCTGAGCCGCTATTTCAGGGAAGAGGTGCTTAACTCGGCAGAATAACCGCTTGAAAAAAACAAGGCGGAAAAGGCCATTGCCGCTGGTCGGAAAAAACCGCGATCAAAGAAAACGAAGAAAAAATGAACAAATGAATGACTTGTGGGACGTCCATAAATAAGTAAATA
>JAIWDV010000071.1:0-7576 GCA_048632525.1 Bacteroidales bacterium
GTTTGGTAATCTGGTAGGACCCCTAGCCCATCCAGTGCTCTACCCCCGTTACTTAATTTGTGAGGCTATACCTAAATATATTTCGGGGAGTACCAGCTATCTCCAGGTTTGATTAGCCTTTCACTCCTATCCACAGATCATCCGGGAAGTTTTCAACCTTCTACGGTTCGGGCCTTCAGTCGATGTTACTCGACCTTCACCCTGTCCATGGATAGATCACCTGGTTTCGGGTCTACTCCATGCTACTAATTCGCCCTATTAAGACTCGCTTTCGCTACGGCTACACCTGACGGCTTAACCTCGCAACACAGCGTAAGTCGCTGACCCATTATGCAAAAGGTACGCAGTCGAACTTGGGATAAATCGGACGAATCCGAAACAACCCCAATAGTTCTTCCACTGCTTGTAAACAGACGGTTTCAGGTACTATTTCACTCCCCTCACAGGGGTACTTTTCACCTTTCCCTCACGGTACTGGTTCACTATCGGTCGCCGGAGTGTATTTAGCCTTGGAAGATGGTCCTCCCAGATTCCCGCAGGGTTTCACGTGTCCCACGGTACTTGGGAACCTTATCGAGCAAGTTCAACAGATTTCGCTTACAGGGCTATCACCCTCTATGGCCCGCCTTTCCAGGCGGTTCAGCTATCCATTGAATTTTTGACTTGCCGAAGCATCTGCAAACACTTCCAATAAGGCCCCGCAACACCGAACATACAACGCTTGCAGGCTTGAACATA
The DNA here is from genome assembly GCA_048632525.1 of Bacteroidales bacterium. Lineage (GTDB taxonomy): Bacteria > Desulfobacterota > DSM-4660 > Desulfatiglandales > Desulfatiglandaceae > 4484-190-2. Next base: position 739 of record JAIWDV010000071.1, read on the forward strand.
TGTCCGGTTTAGGCTGATCCCATTTCGCTCGCCGCTACTTTGGGAATCGCAGTTGCTTTCTTTTCCTAAGGGTACTTAGATGTTTCAGTTCCCCTCGTTAGCCTCTATCACCTATGTATTCAGTGATAGATGTCCTGGAATTACCCAGGACGGGTTTTCCCATTCAGAAATCTCCGGGTCAAAGCCTGTTTAACGGCTCGCCGAAGCTTATCGCAGTTAACCACGTCTTTCATCGCCATCCGACGCCAAGGCATCCACCGTCTGCCCTTACTAGCTTGGCCATAAAAATTTTCCATTTATGCTTGAGTAAATTATCCTTAGGCACCTTTGAAATTGTAGTACTCTATATTCAGTTTTCAAAGAACAGATCGGGCTTGCGCCCTGAGCACAAAGCTCAAAGCTAAAAGCCGAAAGCCCAAAAAAATCCCTGAACTCTCAACTTTGAGCTCTCAACCTTGAACTCTATTTCTGGTGGAGGTGAACGGGATCGAACCGATGACCTCCTGCGTGCAAAGCAGGTGCTCTCCCAACTGAGCTACACCCCCCATAAAACTGATTATTGACGTTTGAAAGTCAAATTTTTTATCTTTTAAATCTTCAATCTAAAATCAAGGTGGTGGGCCTAGTTGGAATTGAACCAACGACCTCACGCTTATCAGGCGTGCGCTCTAACCGAGACTGAGCTATAGGCCCATTCCCGATTTTGGATCTGCGATTGCGGATTTTGTTGTTCCTTCACTCCGAAATCCGAAATCCAAAATCCTTATTTCATTTTGTTCTCTCAAGACTAAATAGTGATGCTTAGTGTAGGATTGACCTAGGATGTTTCCCGATCTTTGATCGGAAAATGCTCCTTAGAAAGGAGGTGATCCAGCCGCAGGTTCCCCTACGGCTACCTTGTTACGACTTCACCCCAATTACCGGCCGTACCTTAGGTACCTGCCTCCCCGTAAACGGAGTTAGCCCAGCAACTTCTGGTACAGTCGACTTTCGTGGTGTGACGGGCGGTGTGTACAAGGCCCGGGAACGTATTCACCGTGGCGTGCTGATCCACGATTACTAGCGATTCCACCTTCATGGAGTCGAGTTGCAGACTCCAATCCGAACTGAGAGCTGCTTTTTGGGATTAGCGCTTCCTCGCGAATTAGCTACCCTTTGTACAGCCCATTGTAGCACGTGTGTAGCCCTGGGTATAAAGGCCATGAGGACTTGACGTCATCCCCACCTTCCTCCCCGTTAACCGAGGCAGTCTCTTTAGAGTGCCTAACTAAATACTGGCAACTAAAGACAAGGGTTACGCTCGTTGCGGGACTTAACCCAACATCTCACGACACGAGCTGACGACAGCCATGCAGCACCTGTCACTCTGTTCCGACAAAGTCGGAAAGATCCCGTTTCCGGGACTGTCAAAGGATGTCAAACCCAGGTAAGGTTCTTCGCGTTGCGTCGAATTAAACCACATGCTCCACCGCTTGTGCGGGCCCCCGTCAATTCCTTTGAGTTTTAGCCTTGCGGCCGTACTCCCCAGGCGGAGAACTTAATGCGTTAACTTCGGCACAGCAGGGGTCAATACCCGCTACACCTAGTTCTCATCGTTTACAGCGTGGACTACCAGGGTATCTAATCCTGTTTGCTCCCCACGCTTTCGCGTCTCAGCGTCAGTATTGGTCCAGAGAGTCGCCTTCGCCACGGGTGTTCCTCCCAATATCTACGAATTTCACCTCTACATTGGGAATTCCACTCTCCTCTCCCATACTCTAGGATGGCAGTTTCAAATGCACTTCCTGGGTTAAGCCCAGGGCTTTCACATCTGACTTACCAACCCGCCTGCACGCCCTTTACGCCCAGTAATTCCGAACAACGCTTGCACCCTCCGTATTACCGCGGCTGCTGGCACGGAGTTAGCCGGTGCTTCCTCCAGTGGTACCATCAGATCTGACAACTATTAATCATCAGACTTTTTTCCCACTTGACAGAGCTTTACGACCCGAAAGCCTTCTTCACTCACGCGGCGTTGCTGCGTCAGGGTTTCCCCCATTGCGCAAAATTCCTCACTGCTGCCTCCCGTAGGAGTCTGGACCGTGTTTCAGTTCCAGTGTGGCTGATCATCCTCTCAGACCAGCTAACCATCGTAGCCTTGGTGAGCCGTTACCCCACCAACAAGCTAATGGTACGCGGGCCCATCCCTGAACGACAACTTTCATGAAGAGGTTGCCTTTCATCCCAAAGGTCACAACCAATAGGACAATATCCGGTATTAGCAACGCTTTCGCGAGGTTATCCCAGATTCGGGGGTAGGTTACCCACGTGTTACTCACCCGTGCGCCACTTTACTCCCTCGAGCAAGCTCGAGGTTTCTCGTTCGACTTGCATGTGTTAAGCACGCCGCCAGCGTTCGTTCTGAGCCAGGATCAAACTCTCCACTTAAACTTTCGAGGGTTCTTTGACCCTTTTTTTTCTCATAGGCCTACACAACATCACTATTTAGTTTTCAAAGAACAAACTGTTAAATAATCCTAAGACATCAATAACTGGATGTCAAGGCATTTATTTTCTAAATCTCAAAGTACGAAAAAAGTGAATATAGGCGTCTAACGGATATATGTCAAGGTATTTTTTTCACTTTTATCAAAAAAAATCCAATTAATTTTGATTAATAAATTTCTTTATAATATCAACGACATAAGCAATCTGATCGTCAGTCAGCTCAGGGTAAATCGGCAATGCCAATGATTTTTCGGCAGCTTCCACGGAGACAGGGAAATCTTCCGTTTTGTACTCAAGGTATCTAAAGCAGGCTTGCATATGGAGAGGGACCGGATAATAAACTTCGCATCCTATACCATGTCCATTCAAAAACTCTCTTAATTCATCTCTTTTATCCCTGACTTTAATGACAAACTGGTTGTAAATATGCCTTTTTTCCTTTTCAAGGGGAAGGAAAACATCTTCCAAGCCCTCATTTTCAAATAACTTCCTGTAAAGGCTGGCGTTTTTAATTCTTTTTTTTGTCCATTCATCAAGATACTTTAACTTTACAATCAATACGGCAGCCTGGAGGGCATCCAGTCTGAAGTTTCCCCCAATGATGCTGTGGTGGTATTTTGGTTTGGACCCGTGGACACGCATGATTTTCAACCGTTCATAAATTTCCTCCTGATTGGTTGTGACCATCCCTCCATCACCAAACGCGCCCAGATTTTTTGAGGGGAAAAACGAAAAACATCCGTATTGGCCTATTGTTCCTGCCCTTCTCACTTTCCCATCCATAAATTCATAATCCGAACCAATCGCCTGGGCTGCATCCTCAATGATCGTGAGGCCATGAGTCTCTGCCGTCTCCAGGATCGGTCCCATATCTGCGCTTTGGCCAAAAAGATGAACCGGTAGGATTGCCTTTACCTTTGATCTTGTCTCCTCATCTAAGGCAGAAACAGTCGCATCAAGTTTGACAGGATCCATATTGTATGTATGTTCATCAATATCCACAAATATCGGCCTGGCGCCCACCCTTACGATCGCGCCAGCAGTGGCAAAAAAACTGTAGGGGGTCGTTATCACCAGGTCTCCATATCCAACACCTGCGGTCATCAACGCAATCAACAGCGCATCAGTGCCGGAAGACACCCCAACTGCATAACGGCACTGACAATAATCAGCTATCTTCCTTTCCAGCTCTTCCACTTTCGGGCCCAGGATGAATTGCTGGGATTCAAATACCTCCCTGGCTGCAGATATTACCTCTTCCTCGATTTTTTCATACTGCTTTTTCAAATCCAGCAATGGAACTTTCATGCAATCCTCCTTTTTCTTTTGTGTTCTTAATTTTTACTCGCATTTACCTTTCAACTCAACAGTTCCGACACGGGAACGACGCAAAATTCGGATTTTATTCTGGGGCAATATTCCTCCAGCACTTCCAGAGTCTCTTTGTGAGGGTGACCTATTCCAATCGCAAAACCTGTATGTCTTGCCATATTACAAAGACGCTCAATCTGTATCTTTATGGCCTTTTGAGACAGATCATTATCCAGAAATACACTCCTGCCAGCGGTGGGTAGCCCTATCTTCTTTGCCAGCTCGAATCCAACTGTACCTGAGGTCGTTCGGCTATCAACAAAAAAAAGGCCCCTCCTTTTCAAGGCCTTTAAAATAATCAGCATTTTGCCCTCATCTTCTGTAAACAACGACCCCATGTGATTATTCACGCCTTGGACTCCCTGAACCTCCCTCAAGTTTTGATCCAGAATCCGTATAATCTCATCCTCATTCATAGACAGAAATAGTGCACCGGGACCCGGGTCAACAGATGGGAAATTCCTTGGTTCCATCGGTAAATGCAGGATAAGCTCACATCCCTCCTGGTTTGCTTGTGCTGCGATGCGCTTGGTAAAGGGGGCACAAGGAAGAACCGAAAAGCTGAGTGGTAAATCCAACTGTATAAATGAAGACGCGATTTTCGAATCGTACCCCAGATCATCGATAATAATTGCAAGCTTAGGTCTTACATCATCGATCGTGGGATGTTGGCTATCAGACACTATATCGATCTTGTGAGTGTAAAAGCCTTCTGAATAAACATGACAGATTATTCTGCCGTCAGGGCCCTTTTCATCCCGAAGCCTTATCTTTGCCCCCAATGCGCTTAGATCCTGAGAAATAGTATTTTCAAGGTGGCGCGCTGAACTGGCATCGGGACATTTAATCAAAAGCTCGGTAAAATCCCAAAAAGAACCATTTTCATTTCTCGGCTGAACATTCAGAAAAAAAATATCTTTTTCCTGAATACCGCTTTGGTACAGGGATTCATAGATTGAATAGTCAATATCCCTTATTCTCCCATGAAGATCATCTGTTGTAGTGTAGATCTCTTCATAGGCAGGCCTGGGGAGCCCAGTACTTTTTTTCGGAAGGTAGGCGTAAACGATTAATAAAACAGCGCAGGCCAGGGATGTAAGCAAAATAAGCAGGAAGAGTATTGGCGATAATTTTTTCTTTTTCGCACTTCCCTTCCTTTTTTTGGTTGTCATTAATAATCTGCCTATATCTTAAAAAACTGCATAGGAGAAAGGCTTAGGAATTACTCTCCGGGGGCAGTCTTGATCTGTGAGAAAATGGTCCAGGTCTTGAGCAGTTCTACAGCATGACGGACCTGATTGTCTCTTTCAAGGAGCATTTTGACCCGACGATCCTTTTCCATTTCATTATTCTTTTCAACTGGTGCAATGGCTTCTACATCCTCATTCTCCATATGGCCCTCCAGGTCCTCTTCCCTCACGAACTTACCAACATCCTTTTTTTCTTTCTCATTCGGGGGAGTAAAATCCAGCTCTATATCAGGTACAATACCGCTCGACTGGATGGATTTTCCACTTGGGGTATAATACCGCGCCGTCGTTAGACGCAGGCCGGAGCCATCGGATAAGGGCAAAATCGTTTGGACTGAACCCTTCCCAAAACTTCTTGTCCCGAGGACAAGCGCTCTTTTATTATCTTGCAAAGCCCCTGCCACTATCTCTGCAGCACTGGCGCTCCCGCTATTGATCAGGACAATAATTGGATAGGTTCTCGGCTTCTTGTCTGTATGTGCTGTTGCCGTTATATTCTGAGAACTGATCCTGCCTTTGGTGCTTACAATTAAACCCGAATTCAGGAACAGGTCTGAGACCTCTATAGCCTGCGATAAAAGCCCTCCCGGGTTATTCCTGAGATCCAGAACCAAACCCTTAATTTCGCGTCCCTTTTCCATTTCTTCAAGGGCTGCAGAGAGGTCCTTTACCGTCTTGCTCTGAAAATTGGAAATGCGCACATAGCCGATCTCAGGGGTCAGGAAGTACTGTCTCACACTTATTAATGGGATAACACCTCGGGTGATAGAAAACTCCAATGGCTTTGCCTCACCTTCTCGCATTATAGTTAAATTAACTTTTGTTCCCTTCGGTCCCCTGATTTTTTTGACGGCCTCCATCAGCGACATATCCTTCGTTCTTTTATTTTCTATCTTAATGATCTTGTCCCCTGCTTTCATTCCCACTTTGTCGGCCGGCGTACCCTCAATGGGAGATACAACGGTCAGGAAGTTATCCTTAACGGTTATTTCTACACCAATTCCCGTAAAACTACCCTTTGTCTCCAGCATCAATTCCCGATACTCTTCCTTTGTCATAAAGGACGAGTGGGGATCCAGGTTATGGACCATACCTTTAATGGCCCCGTAAATCAGTTCCTGAGGCTCCTGAGGCTCTACATAGCTCTTTTCTATCTGTCTCAGCACTTCTGTAAAGATCTCGATATTTTTATAAACATCCTTGGTATCCGCCCCGACCTCACCGTCACTTCCACTGAGAAAAAGGGCCCCGCCCACAAAAAGGGTAATCAAGACGATGTTAAGGGTAATTCTTTTTTTTGTAATCGACATATTCTCACTCCTGAAATATTTGTGGATCGCCGCGATCTGTAAATCGCTATTACGATCTATGTGAAACAGCTATTTGTAAGAGGCAAAGGCAGATTGATGCACCCATGTTGAATAATCGCCTTTTATTACAAAATCTTTAATTGATTCTATCTATAATGATACCTAAAAAATAAGACATGGTCAATGGTATCATCAGGGGGACATGAACTTAGTTCGCTCCGCTCATCCCGCTTGCAGCGGGAGAATAGTGGAATGATGGAATAATGGGTTTTGGGAAGATGGTATATTGGGTTATTGGCAAAGTTCACTTGAAATGGAAGCATATAGCTAATAAATGGTTAATCTCATTTTAAAACCAATCCCGCTAAAGACGGGATCTTCGACTTTCCAATATTCCACCATTCCATTATTCCATCACAC
>JAIWDV010000072.1:0-7514 GCA_048632525.1 Bacteroidales bacterium
TGCCGTGGCGCGACTTGATATGCATTCTTGAAACGATCGCACTGAATTCTACTCCAGGAGTTTCTACGCAACGGGAGAGGAAAGCCAGGTCTGGGCCAGGGGTTCAAGGTTAACTGATGAAAACTGCACGGTTTTGAGATATTGAGGGGTGGCACATTGCGCGTAACTGCTGCCGTTCATAGGTTCATCAACTATGTCAAGCAATATGAAAAATGCGACCCCGCCGCAGGCTAAACAACCCTGAACCCTGAACTGTGAACCTGACAACCTGAGTAGTTACAATATTTGAACGTTGTTTTTTTCCTGGCAGCCATTTAATATGATATTATGTTACAAATTGGCTCCCTAAAATTAGAAAATTGGCTTGTCTTGGCCCCCATGGCAGGTATAACCAGCCTGCCATTTCGTCTTATTGTCAAAAAGCTGGGTGCCGGCCTGGTCACTACTGAAATGATCAGCGCTGAGGGACTGATCCGAGGTCAAAAAGCAACCCTGAGTTATTTAAAAAGCCATCCCGATGAAAGGCCCCTTTCTGTCCAGATATTTGGCTCTAAGCCTGAGGTAATGGCAAGAGCTGCTGAAATTGTGGTCAAAGCAGGGGCAAACATTGTGGACATTAATATGGGTTGTCCTGTAAAAAAGATTATTAAAACTGGTGCCGGAGGAGCACTCCTCCGTTCCCCTCAGAGAGTAAAGGAGATTGTCACTGCTGTTCGCCGGTCCTGTGAGGTTCCATTGACGGTGAAGATACGGCCTGGATGGTCCACAGATAAATCTGTTGCAGTTGAAACAGCCCGGCTCATAGAAGACTGTGGCGCTGATGCCGTCACGATCCACCCACGTTTTGTAAAACAGGGATTTTCAGGAAAGGCTGACTGGAACATTATTGCTGATGTCAAGGAACAGTTGAAAATCCCTGTTATCGGAAATGGGGATGTCCTCGACCCATCTCTTGCCCTCCAAATGAAAGGGCAAACCGGATGCGATGGGGTAATGATAGGCCGGGGAGCGATTGGTAATCCCTGGATCTTCAAGCAGATTCTTGATATGGAAGATGGCCGTGCAATACGTCAACCTGGACTTCATGAACGCAGGACCCTCATCATGGAGCACTTTCGACTGCTGTCCGTCTCAATTGGGGAATACAGGGCTGCCAAAACCATGCGAGGCCTTCTCCTCTGGTATACAAAGGGGCTTCCCCACAGCAGCAGATTTCGTGGGCTGATCACTAGCATCAAGGATTGTAACACGCTTATCTCGGCACTGGATCAATACTTTTCAACTTTAGAAGACGAGAAGATATGAAGGTAAAATTTGCGAAAACCGCCGGGTTTTGCATGGGTGTCCGTCGCGCCATGGAAATGGTTCTGGCAGAGGCCAATAGGGGAGATGGCCCTCTTTTCACTTTTGGCCCTCTTATACATAACAACCAGGTCCTTAATCTGCTCGCTTCTAAAGGGGTGCAGCCTGTAGATGATTTAGACGGGTTACAAACAGGCAGGATCGTCATCAGGGCCCACGGTATTCCTCCTCAAAAACGCCAGGCCCTCAGAGAGACAGGGCTCAAAATCATTGATGCCACATGCCCCAAAGTTGCCCGCGTCCAGGCAATTATCCGCTACCATACCAAAAAAGGCTATACAGCAGTGATTGTGGGAGACGAGGACCATGCCGAGGTGATTGGCCTTATGGGTTACAGCAAAGGCCAGGTCCATGTTATACAGAGCGCAGAAGGGGTCTCCTCCTTACCACATGTCGACAGGATATTTGTCGTTGCCCAGACAACACAGAATGAAGAAAACTATCGCCAGGTTGTAAAAGCCCTCAAGGAACGATACCCCGATCTCCTGGTTTTCGATACCATCTGTGATGCCACCCGGGAGCGACAGGAAGAGGTGCGGTCCCTGGCAGGTCATGTTGACGCCCTTGTCGTGGTGGGCGGCTACCATAGCGGGAATACCCAGCGGCTTGTTGAGGTTTCGAGAAGCGCTGGTATACCCACTTTCCACGTTGAAACCGAAAAAGATCTAAATAAAGAAAAACTCCGTGAAATGGAATTGATCGCGGTTACCGCTGGTGCCTCCACCCCCAACTGGATGATCAAAAATGTTGGCAGGGAGTTGGAAGGGATCAAGGGCAGGAGGGAGGGCTCTCTTTTTCGCTGGTCGAGGAGGGCCTTTAAGTTCCTGGTTCTAAGCAATCTCGCCGTGGCATCCGGTGCTTTCTGCTTTGCCTATGCCGTTACTATCCTCTCCGAGAGGAAGCCGGATTTCATTTTTCCCTTTTTGACCTTTCTTTATATTTACGCCATGCACGTCTTCAATCGCTTTCTGGACAAAGGGGCCAGCGCCTATAGTGATCCGGAACGTGCAGCATTCCTCAAAAAATATAAATATCTGTTGATCACCATGGGGATAGCCGCCATCGTAACGGCGCTCGTACTGTCCTATAGCATTGGCTTAATGACTTTTTTGGCCCTGGGCACGTTAAGTATGCTGGGCATAATTTACAGTATTCATCTTGTGCCCGAAAGCATTCGACACAAGGCACCATATTCCAAGATCAAAGATATTCCCGGGTCCAGGACTTTATCTGAAGCCCTTGCCTGGGCAGTTATTATCACCATACTGCCATTACTGGAGGTTAATCATATCGTGTGGACCCCAGCGATAGTCAGTATTTTAACCGTCTTTTTTATGGGTTATATTCGGTCAGCCTTCTTCGACATCATTCGGGTCCAGGGAGATCTTATCGTTGGCTCAGAAACGTTGCCCATTACGCTGGGTGAAAAAAAGACAATACTCCTCCTGAAAATGCTCATCTTTTTAAGCGCCATCATTCTCTGTGGCGCTCCCATATTCGGCCTGGTGAATTCCTTTTCATTCCTCTTTCTCGTACCGTTATTCACATTAGCCCTTTGCCTGGTGGCCTATGAAAGATCCTGGATTTATCCTGATATTGCTTTTGAAGCCCTGGTGGAAGGGAACTTTTTCCTGGCCGGGTTATTGGCCGTGATCTGGCAGGCCATGTAATGGCAGCAGTAAGTGTTGTCATCCCTACGTTCAACAGGGCTCAGAAAGTAGTTCGGGCGATCTCGTCCGTCCTTTCCCAGACCTTTACCGACGTCGAAATCATTGTGGTGGATGACGGTTCAACAGACGGGACTAAAAAGGAGGTTGAACAGTTTGACGATCTTGTAACCTATGTGGCCCATTCATCCAATCTTGGAGTCTCGGCCGCAAGAAATACGGGTATCAAGGGATCAGGCGCGCCCCTGATCGCCTTTCTGGATTCCGATGACCATTGGCTTCCTGAAAAATTGGCTGTGCAGGTTTGTTTTTTTGATGAACATCCTGAAGCCGTGGCATGCCAGACCGAAGAGCTATGGATCAGAAACGGGCGTCGCGTCAACCCCATGAAAAAACATCTGAAACCCTCTGGTGATATATTTGAGCCTTCATTGAAACTCTGTCTGGTGAGCCCTTCCGCAGTTATGCTGAAGCGATCCCTTCTGGACGAAGTAGGGCTTTTCGATGAAGATCTTCCTGTTTGTGAAGATTATGATCTGTGGCTCAGGATTTCCTGCCGCTATCCTATACACCTGATTAAGGAGGCGCTTGTTATCAAGGAGGGTGGACACCCGGACCAATTATCCGTCCGCCATAAGGGAATGGACCGCTTCAGGATCAAGGCCCTTGTGAAGCTGATCAAAAGCGGCGTACTGAACGAAGAGCAGCTTGCATTGACAATTAAGGAGCTGTCTTCAAAATGCCGGATTTATGGTAATGGCTGTCTCAAGAGAGGGAAAATGGAGGAAGGGGAAAGTTTCCTTCATCTTCCTGGCACACTTGCATGATGTTGGTTGATGGCTAATCCTTGAACCTTTGAACCTCAAACCCGTGCGGTTAAAAACACCAACAGCCACAACATGTTGTAATCTGGGTCTGCGACTGGGTCCTGCGACATTTGACACATAAGGGGTTTTAATATATACTTGTTTTCCGAGACGTAAATCACCAAAAGGGGGCATATATGAGCAAAGGAGAAAAAGGCGGAAAGGAAAGAAGGCGTTATCCCAGGCTACAAGCCCTTTATCTTTTATCTTATATCAACAAGGAAGGCGGAGTCCAAAAAACAGGTGTTTCCATGGCCAGCACCATTAATATCAGCCCTATGGGTGTGGGGGTGGAAGTCTATGAGGCCATAAACTCCGATTCCGTGATGGAAATGGAAATTGCCGTCAAAGACACTATCTATGCCATGCAGGGAAAAGTGACCCACTCTCAAGAAAAGTCAAGTGGAAACTATGTTATTGGCATTCAGTTCGATCAAATACAGAAAGAACTGGCAAAAGAACTTTCATAACTTAGTTCGTTTACATAATGCTCAGGCGCTGATAAAATTTATTTTTCTTTCTTTATGTAGATATCCCGCTTCGGGTAAGGGATTTCGATACCCTCCTCCTGGAAAACCTCCTTCACGCGGTCTGTCACATGGGATATGGTATCCATCCTTCGCCGGGGCCTGCTGATCCATATTCTCGCCTCCAGATCAACGGCCGAATCCCCAAAATTCCTGACCACCACCTTGGGTGCCGGTTCCTGCATAACCCAATCCAATTCCAGGGCAGTTTTTATAATAAGCTCTTTGGCTTTTTTAATATCAGCGTCATAGGCAACGCCAATGGGGATACGGACCCTGATCTCCTTTGTGACGGTGGTGTAGTTGATGATATCCCGCTTCATGATTTCGTTGTTGGGAATGATAATCACAATGTTGTCTGTGGTCCGGATCTTTGTGGCCCTGAGCCCTATATGAATAACATCCCCCCAGGTGGCTGCGTTTTTCGGGGCCGACCAGACTTCAATGCGGTCGCCCACCTCAAAAGGCCGGTCTATGATCAATAAAACACCTGCAATCAGGTTCGAAAGTGTATCCTTGGCCGCAAAACCAATGGCAATGCCTGCTACACCTGCGCCGGCGACAAAAGGCATAATATTAAAACCCAGTACATCAAGGGCCAGAATAACCCCAACGGTGTAAATAATAATGCCTGAAAACTTTTTAAACAGATCTATGATCACATTATCCACAGCGGTTTTTGTCTTTGCCGCAATATGGTGTTCCAGGTACGGGAGAAAGCTGTTGACCATGCTATTGGCAATAGATGTCAGGAGAATAATCAGGAAGGCAGAAAAGATTCTTTTGACAAAGGGCGCCTCGAACAGGTTGACCAACCATATACCTGCCAGGGCAAGTATGGAATAGTGGCCAGCCCGTTTTATAAGAAAAAAGATCTGGTCGTTATTTTTGAAAAAAGGTCGGTCATGGTACTTGTTTCTTATTTTTTTTGTTATGGCATTGAATATCCACCAGGCAATGGCAGCAGCCACCAATATAGCCGAGACCCGAATAGTCAAATTCAGTAATTGTTGGGGATCTGAAAAGATCTGATCGTAATATCTTCTGAAATAGGTTTCCATTTTTAAACTCAAGCTTTCTTTACAAGCAGGTAGCGGTCCGGTTTCAACCGGGAAAAAATAGTGGCGCCCGGGCATGGGGCAACCAATTTCTTTTTATATTCACTTCCAATGACCTGGAAGAGTTCCACACAGCAGGAACAAAGATGGGCACTCTGATCAATGGAGTATGGGATAATTCCATTACTGTCACGGACAAAAAACCGCGGGTTTATGAAATTGGCGTGATTGGCCGTGTGAGAGAGATAAAGAAAGTCATAGTCCTGGACGTCAGATCCAAGCCTCCTTGCCCATCTCAAGTATATTCTTTTTTCTATGTCTTCGACGTGTTGCCATTCTTCAGGGATACGACTCTTAAGCGAGGAGTCCTGGAAAAGGGCCTGCTTGTCTTTTAAACTGGCGAGGCGGGGTGGGACAAAGTCTGATTCAGTAATGGTAGCAGCCTTCTGGTCTTCGAATCCCTCAAGTTCGAATGAGCTGACCACTAAGTACAGACCGTTCTTGTCCGAGGTCCGGTACCAGCTTCCCTGCCTGCAGCATGTATCATCCCATACGTCCGGCGCGACGCTTGAAATCTTGTTAATCACATCCAGGGGCGTACAGACAATCCCTTTAGCTGACTTCAGTTTTGTGTCATGAGCAGCAAGTTTTTTTCTCAGCCCTGCCTCCTCATCCTTTGTCAACCAGTAAACATGCTTTGTATATGGACCCTCTTTTTTCAAGATAAATCCTGTTGTAAGAGTTTAGCTATTGATACAGCAATGCGCACGGATATTGTCACAGTTAGTTGTTAAAATCAATTGTGAAATCCAAACCCGGACAAGCCGGTTGGAACGAAGTGGAAATCCCGTCTTCAGCGGGGTTGGAGCGCAGCGGGAATCCAGAGAAAGGGTATCCTTTTGATTTGCCCGAACTTATTGAGAATATACATCATTTATGGCGATCAATAACGTTGTGATTTTTTTGTTGCACTGTTATATCATAAATGACATATTCAACCGGTATTACAGGCTTAATCGCTGCACGTCGCTAAAAAGCGGATTATTGGAGCGAAAAATATGAGATGAACGCATAAAGTCATTGGGCTATTTTATGCCCTGAGGGGGAGATGGAATCCTTCTTTAAAGTCAAAAAACCTGAAGAGGTTTTCAGAATTATCGATCAATTTGGCCCTTTGGGGGAAGAAACAATTCCCCTGGAAGAGACCCTTGGTCGTGTGCTTAGTAGAGATGTGACTTCCTCTGAGGACCTGCCGTGCTTTGCCAGATCAGTCATGGACGGGTATGCGGTGAGGGCCAAAGATACCTTTGGCGCCAGTGAAAGCCTCCCCGCCCTGCTTGAAGTTACCGGTGAAGTTCTGATGGGGCAGATCCCCAAAATGGTTGTCAGAGAAGGGCAGGCTGTAAAGATCCCCACTGGCGGGATGTTACCTGAAGGTGCAGATGGTGTGGTTATGGTGGAGTATTGTCATCTTCTGGATGAAACCACACTTGAAGCCAGCCGGGCCATATCGCCCCTTGAGAATGTCATTCAGCCTGGAGATGATTTCAAAGCAGGGGCCACCGTCCTCAAAAGGGGGCACAGATTACGTCCCCAGGACCTGGGGGTGATGGCAGGACTTGGTCAATCAGAGGTCTCTGTTTACAGAAGACCCAGGGTGGCCATCATATCCACTGGCGATGAAATCGTGTCCATCGATGATCCGGCCCGGCCTGGACAGGTCAGGGATATCAACCGGTATACACTGGGCGCATTCTGCCATCGGCTTGGGGCAGAACCAGTTTACTCGGGCCTGTGTTCGGACGATTTTGACTCCCTGAAAGAAATGGTTGAAAAATCCCTCAGACTTGCGGATACAGTCTGGATATCTGGCGGAAGTTCCGTGGGAACAAAAGACCTTACCCTTAAAATCTTTGAAACAGTAAAGGATTTTGAACTTTTGGTACATGGCATTTCCATCAGCCCCGGCAAACCAACCATCATTGGAAGAGCCGGCCCTATACCAGTAATCGGCTTGCCGGGTCATGTGACTTC
>JAIWDV010000073.1:0-7508 GCA_048632525.1 Bacteroidales bacterium
CCTGTTTCAGCGGGAGCGGCCACACATGAGGAGGGGGGGGATTTTCCTTCAACAATGGCCACGGCATTTGCTGTACATCCGGGATATCCACATCCACCACAATTGGCACCAGGCAATGCTTCGTCCACGGCTTCAATTTTGGGATCAACATAGACATAAAATATCTTGGACGCTAATGCCAGTCCCACACCGATAAACACCCCCAGTCCTCCCATGACCAAAATACCACCTAACATGTTATTCCTCCTAGGCCATTCCCTTAAATGCGAAAAAAGCAAGAGACATCATTCCTGCCCCTACAAGACCGATAGAGGTATCCTGTAGAGGTTTTGGTACCCTTGCCAAAAGGATCCGCTCACGAACACCCGCAAACAGGATCAGGGCCAATCCGAAGCCGATTGCATAGGTAAAAGACGAAACCAGAGCCTGTACAAACGTGTACTCTTCCTTGATATTGATAAGGCACACACCCATAACCGCACAGTTTGTTGTGATCAGCGGTAAAAATATTCCAAGACCGGCATAAAGTGCGGGTATGCTCTTTTTGAGAAACATCTCAACAAACTGGACCAGGGCCGCAATTACCAGAATAAAGGCCAGGGTCCTTAAGTATTCAAACCCGAATGGTTTAAGTATCAGGTTATTGGTAATCCAGGTTATGGCCCCTGCCAGGACCAGCACAAAGACAACCGCCATGGCCATTCCCAGGGCTGTTTCCATTTTTTTGGACACCCCTAAGAAGGGACAGTTTCCCAGATACTGCATGAGGAGGATGTTGTTGACAAAGATGCAACTTATTGCCAGTAGAAAGTAATCACCCATCTATTTTCTCCTTCTCTATTTCTTACCAAGCATATTCATTATACAGAGCATAAGCCCTAAGCATAGAAAGGCCCCTGGCGCTTCCACTAAAAAGGCAAAAGGCTCAAAGGAAGGGCCAAACACAGGTAAAACTGTACTTATAAAAGGTAAGGTTAAAGTCCCGCTTCCAAAAATTTCCCTGAAAATTGATAGAGCTGTCAAGGATAAAGTAAACCCAACCCCCATTCCCAGGCCATCCGCAAAAGAAGCGACGACGCCGTTTTTGGCGGCAAAGGCTTCTGCACGGCCGAGGACAATACAGTTTACCACAATAAGGGGTATAAAAATTCCCAGCTTCAGAAACAATGGGTAGGCAAACGCCTGCATCAACAGTTCAACCACGGTGACAAAGGTGGCGATAACAACGATATAGCAGGCGATCCTCACCTGTTTGGGAATCACATCCCTGAGCAGTGATATGAGCATATTGGAGCACACCAGGACAAAAGTTGTTGCTACTCCCATTCCAACACCGTTTTCCAGAGTCTTCGTTACTGCCAGAATCGGGCACAACCCGAGGACAAGACGAAACGGAGGAACTTCAGCCCACAGCCCCTTGGTAAATTCCTGAACAGCGCTCTTTGCCATAAAACATCGTCTCCCTATGTCTTGAATGCTTTTAATTTTTCTATGATATCTTTTTTCAGCCGCATATATATTTCCGCTGAATCAACAACAGCGCCACACACGCCACGCGATGAAACAGTGGCCCCACTAATGGCATCAATCTGTCCGCCCTCTGCCTTTACCTTGAAAGGCTCTTTAATGGGTAGGCCCTTGAATTGCTCACTTAAGGAGGGGTCGGTCTTTACCTTTGATCCCACGCCGGGCGTCTCACTATGGGTTGTGACCCCTATTCCAACGATTTCATCATTTTCCACGTTAACAGCAATGATAACGCCGATGTCACCGCCAAAACCCTTTCCAAAGGCTTCAAGGGCAACGATATTTGCCTTGCCGTCAAATACACCCACGAAGAAGCTTCTCTCTTCCTTCCCATCGGGCAACTTGAAACGGTCAACAAGGGGATCATTAGAGGAACCTTCCAGGATCTGTTGAATAGTCGGACCCTTGACAAATTTTAGTTGCTGATACTCAATCCGGTCCTTGGTTCCACTTTGAATAGCTGCCAGCAGTCCTCCTGAAACAGCACTGAAAACGGCAATAACCACAAGGAGTCTTATCATTTCACGCATGCTTGATTCCCTTTCCCATTGCTTTTGGTCTGATCTTGTCTAAAAGTGGGTTGGCCACATTCATCATGAGAATGGCAAACACTACGCCATCCACAAAGGCCCCTATATTGCGGATGAGGACCGTCAAAATACCGGCAAAAATCCCGTAAAGCAGCATTGGAACAAAGTTGACAGGTGAAGATGAGTCCTCAGTAGCAAGGAAGAATGCGCCGATCAGGGTATAGCCGGTCAATAAATGAAATACGGGGTTTGCATATTTTTCAGGGTCGGAAAGATTAAAGAGAAGAGCGGTCACAAAAACAGATGCAAGAAACGACAGGGATATCTCCCACCGAATATGACCGCGCAGCATTAAATACAGCCCGCCAATAATTAAACCAAGTCCGAAGGTCGTCCCTATACCGCCGGGTTGCTGCCCCATGAGCAGTCCGACCGTACTGTAATCTGAAACGGCTGACGCCCCAAAACCCTTAATCGCGGCCAGCGGGTACACCATGCTAAAACTGAACTCATAGTTTACGAGGGCGCTATTAAAATCCAGCATACTCTTCCACGAGAGCATCAATATGGCAATTGCCACCAGGGCCGGATTGAGGGGATTACAGCCTATACCACCAAAAATCTGTTTTCCTATGACAACCGCCACAAATGTTCCCGCCACTACAGCCCACCATGGCGTTGTGGCGGGCAATAGCATGGCAAATAAAAGCCCGATAACTGCAGCATTTCCATCCCCTATGGTTGCAGGCCGTTTCATCGCGATATTCATGATAAGTTCCCAGATCATGGCACAGGATACGGAAAGCGCCAAAACCCCAAGTGCGGGAGCGCCATATTGCCAAATGCCCAGGACCACCGCAGGGAGGGCGGCCAGCATGGTATGATAGCTTTTTGCTGATATGCTGCTTCCATTGTGCCAATAGGGTGCATGTGAACCAATAAATAACTTCTGGTCAGGCATTGGATTCCTCCGCAGTCTCTATCCGGGCAAACTCGTACTTGCCAAGCATGATATAGTGAAATATAGGGATTCGCGCTGTGCATACATAGCTGCAAAGCCCACATTCGATGCAAGATAGAAGGTCATATTCTCTGGCTGCCTCCTCATAAAGGTCGTTTTCCAGGACCCGTATAAGCATGTTAACGGGAATCCTGGCCGGGCAGGCCCTCACGCATTCCCCGCAGTTAATACAGTGACAGTCGGAAGTTAACACAACATTATCCTTGTCATGGACCATAATAGCGTCCGTGTCGGACAAAATGGGCAAATCTTCGGAATACAGGGCATGTCCGGTCATGGGGCCGCCCAGAACAAGCTGATCGCCGTGGTGCGTCTCAATATCCAGGGCGGCCAGGATTTCCTTTACATGAGTGCCAACCCTTGCCCTCACGTGGACCGTCGTGTGATCTTTATTGATGACCGTCAGCAATTTACTGACCGGTATCTGTCCTTTGGAGAAGGCGTTTGAAAACGCCACAACTGCTTCGGCATTTATTAATCCAACCCCTATCTGTTCCCAGGTCTTATCTGCAGGCGGGGTCTTACCCAGAATACTCTTCATAATTATTTCTGGTAGTGTGTTCGGATAGACAGGTTCAATCACCTTTACGTCGGCACCGGTTTCCCCGGCCTGGGAGGCTAATTCAGGAGGCACGGTAATCATGATCTCCCCTGCTCCGGTAATTTCCCTTAGATATTCAATACCGGTTTTCAGGTTATCAGTTTCGGTTTGCACTATGAACTGATTTGTTGAAACCAAAATGTCCTTGTCAATGCCATTTATTATTATTGTATTTAAAGGAGAATGGGTATCTAAAATAGGTATAAAACCAGTGTCACCGGGGAGACAGGCCAGGAATTCAAGGGAGTTTTCAAGAGTGGGTTTCTGGCAGTCCTCTTTGAATTTGTCATCCCATTGCTCCTCATCGGCTGTGTCAATGGAAATTGCCGCGTAGGTTTTGCCCAAATAACCCTTATACTGAGAAATACCGGCAATTGTCCCCGTGACCGATGAGATGACATAGTCCTTATCATCTTCTGTGAGCTTCAGCTTCTGTCCTGTCTTAATCTTATCGCCTGGCTCTATTAGAAGACCTTCATTCCTCTCATAAGGGTCTTCCAGAAAAAACGTCACTCTGCCTGGAATAGGAGTAACCCTTATTACATCTTGTTCTTCAGTATCATTTACCGGATATTTCAGCTCAGGCTTTCCCAAACTGAAAAACGGTCTCTTTATCATATTTACCTCCTACAAACACACTCTGGGCATGGATTCTTTACTTCTACTCCACAGGTTAGAAAGCATGACACACCGAGCACTCAACCGGGGCAGTCCCGTCGTCTTCGTGGCAACCCATGCACTGCATGTGAAATGCATCTGATCTTTTCATGGGGTCTTCCCCATCCACCTCATGACATTCTCCACATGCCTCAGGTTTGGCCCCATCGTTTTCCCACATATGGTGACATTCGGTGCAATCGAAGCCGTATCCATCCTCTGAAGCATGTTCCTTATGGTCGAACAGTACAGTTCCTCCTGCGCTTTTAAGCATGATCCTTATGGGGTCTTCCGGCTTCTTTTGGGGAAAGGCTGCATAGCACACCACGCCCACCACAAGGAGTATGGCTGCAAGACAATATGCAACGGTTTTTTCAGTTTTCAGTTCCATATCTGTTTCCCTTCGCTGATCTGGGGTAAGATTCATTGAATGTGAATAATTGCACGTGATGGTCTTTTATCGGAAAATCGATTCAAATGTCAAGCAGGTTTTGACAGAATTATGACTAAGCCCCCGCCCAAAAAGGTTCATCAATTGACAGGGCTGTGGATGTCTGATAAACACGAGTGAACCCAATTTTTGGGCCTCTTTTTGTGTTCTGTATATAGCCACAAGATAACGAATTCAAGAAAGGTCCCCTTTTCACCCAATATGCGTTATGAAGGCCCCATTTACCGCCCTCCCAGCGAAGCGGATAGCCTCTTGATTCAGGCAACCGTTGGTTGTCCTCACAATAAGTGCACCTTTTGTATGGTTTACAAGAAGGGACCCCGGTTCAAGGTGCGGCCTGTCAAGGAAATTAAAGAGGATTTGGAGCAGGCCAAAAAAGTATACGGTCCAAAAGTGCAAACGCTCTTCTTCCCAGCCGGGAACACCATTGCAATGCCCACAGATGACCTGGTAGAAATTTGTACTTATGCAAGATCTCTTTTCCCGAATCTGAAAAGAATAACCACATACGGCTCATCCAGGTATATCTATAAGAAAGGATTGGCGAATCTTACTAAGCTAAGGCATAGCGGGTTGTCACGTATTCATGTGGGACTTGAAAGCGGGGATGATGAGGTATTGCGGCGCATAAAAAAAGGCACAAATTCGTCTGAACAGGTTCAGGCCGGGCTATGGGTGCGAGAAGCAGGAATCGAATTAAGTGAATATGTGATCCTCGGAATTGGCGGTAAAGACAGGACCTTAGAGCACGCTGATGCGACAGCACGGGTGTTAAATGCAATCAACCCGGACTTTATTCGTTTGCGCACCTTTCTTCCCAAAGCCAATACATTACTTCTGCATCAGATTGAGAAAGGGCAGTTTAAAATGCTCTCCGCCCACGACGTGCTGAATGAAACCAGAAAAATTATCGAGGCCCTGGACGTGATATCGGAGATTTTTAGTGACCATTACACGAACTATGTGAACCTCAATGGAAGGATGCCTGATGACAGGGACAGGATGTTGGGGTTGATTGATGAAGCGCTTACGAGAGATGAAAGTTATTTCAGACCGATTTATGTTGGAACACAATAGGGGCGGACGACAGATTACTTGAAAAACGCCACTTACTCTGATACCTTTGCCCGTAATGTCACGTGTCCATGCCTCCATAGATATCGGCACACACACCGCGAGACTCCTGATCGCCCGGAAATGCGGGATACCAGGACATCTCATGCCCTTAGCCAGGAAAAGAGCGTATATTCGCCTTGCTGAAGGCCTCAGTCAATCTGAAAACAAAGACATTCCGTCCGTGGCCATTGATCGCACCCTGAATGTCCTTAAAAATTTTTCAGGTTACCTCAAGCGATTCAGGGTCCATTCTGTAAATGCGGTCGCCACAGGTGTGATAAGGGAGGCTCCCAACAAAGACCAATTCCTGGACCGTATATACGAAGAGACAGGTATCCGTGTCAGGGCCATAACAGGCGTTGAAGAGGCTTATCTGACCGCGAAAGGTGCTTTGCAGGCATTGAACATTCATACTGATCCTTTCGCGGTATTTGATCTGGGTGGTGGAAGTACAGAATTTTTAATTGGCAGTGAAGGCACAAGAGTCGCCCGGTCGGTCCCCCTGGGTGCCATGATTTTGACAAAAAGGTATTTCGGATCGGATCCACCAGGGGAAGCAGAGGTTGAGGCGCTTTCAAGACATGTGGATCAATGTCTGCTTGATGCCGATTTGAATGTTCCAGGGGCGCGGGATCTGTCTTTACTGGTAGGGACCGGCGGGACAGTAGCGACCCTTGCGGTCATGCTTCACGGGATCCCCTCAGGAGACATAACTGCGGATCGGATCAATGGATTATTACTGAGAAGGCGAAACATCGAGGTTCTTTTCAGTGAGATAAGGAACTTAAGTCTATCCGAAAGGTTGAAACTCCCGGGATTGGACAAAGGCAGGGCAGACGTGATTTTGGCCGGCTGTCTTACAGTCATAAGAATCCTGTACTTTTTCAAGTCACTTCAACTAAAGGTCAGCCTGTCAGACCTGCTTGAGGGCATTTTAGTCGAGAGTTCAGAAGGAGAAGGAAATGATTAGAAAGAATATTTCGTTTGGTTACACTTTTGATGATCTTATTTTGGTTCCGGCGCAGTCTTCAGTATTGCCAAATCAGGTGGATGTTAAGACAAGGCTCACACGGAATATCACAATGAATATCCCCATTGTTAGTGCTGCCATGGACACCGTCACTGAATCGGAGACCGCCATTACAATGGCAAGGCAGGGGGGGATAGGGATTATTCACAAAAACATGGACATGGAGAAACAGGCCCTGCAGGTTGAAAAGGTCAAAAAATCTGAAAGCGGAATGATTGTCGATCCCATTATCATTGAGCCTGACCATAAAATCTATGAAGTTCTGGATATCATGAATAAGTACAGAATTTCAGGGGTGCCCGTTGTGAAAGACGGAAATCTGGTGGGAATCATCACCAACCGGGACCTGAGATTTGAAACAAATCTGGATCAAAAGGTCGAGGCAGTAATGACCAAAGAGGATCTCGCCACAGCAAGAGTGGGAATCACACTGGAGGAATCAAAGGCTATCCTGCACAAGAGACGGATAGAAAAGCTTTTGGTAGTGGATGAGAACGGCAGATTACAGGGCCTTATCACCATCAAGGATATAGAGAAGATAAAGAAATATCCGCATTCATGTAAGGATAAATTGG
>JAIWDV010000074.1:0-7503 GCA_048632525.1 Bacteroidales bacterium
CTGGAGTGACAGGCCTTCTGATTCTTATTTCCCAAGGCGATTTCAAATCATTTAAGTTTTCAATTCTATATCTGACCGCTGTACCACTGATCATGTTGACCGGTGTAGTTTCATCTGTAAAATCGATCCCGCTCATTGAAGAAAAGGGGGATAAGGATTATGCCTATTCCGGATTGACTCTGAATCTCCTTTTCATGCTTGTTTATATCACATCCCTGATTTACTTCTTCCTAAATTGATCGGTTCTAGGTTCAGGGTTCCAGCCCGCCCTGCCCTGCCCAATCGCAACTTTCGCATTAAATTATTAAATTATTAAGCCTGTAGGGCTCGGCAAAACCACAGAATCCTACCAGATTATAGCATCATGTAGTGGTACCTCGTTATCTGACCACAACATATTGCGCTCAAATCACAAAAAAATTAATTGTGCAAGTATCTAATTAATTTGCTTTTTTTCTTGACAAATTGCAGAGGGTTACGTATAAGTGTCAGAAAGTGTCACAAAGTGTCAGGAAGTGTCAAAAAATCTACCATGTTTAGAGGTCGCTCAAGACATACACTGGATGCCAAAGGCCGTTTGGCAATCCCCGCCAGGTTCAAGGAGGAGTTGGACCAGGGGGACAATGATTGTCTGGTTGTCACCAACCATGACGTGTGCCTGTGGGCCTTTGCCAGAGCAGATTGGAGGGTAATCGAAGAGAAGGCCTCGAATCTTCCCCAATTCAGTCGCTCTGCCCATACCTATCTTAGATATTTTATATCAGGTGCCGTGGAATGTCCAATTAAACAGGGAAGAATAACAATCCCTCCGGATTTAAGAGAAATTGCAGGGCTGAAAAAAGAGGTGGTGCTTGTTGGAGAATTGAAAAGATTTGAGATCTGGGAAAAGGACAGGTGGGAAGAAGAATTTCAGCGGGTTAGAGAGAGCTTCCCGGCGATCAGCGAGTCCCTTTCAGAATTAGGTATTTAAGGGTCTGGCCTTGGAATACCCCCATCAACCGGTCCTCGTTCATGAGGTTGTCAAGTACCTTGTTTCTATTCCTGAGGGCACTTATGTGGACGGAACCGTTGGTACCGGGGGACACAGCCAGGCCGTCGGAAAGCGCCTGTCGGGAAAAGGCCGATTAATCTGCCTGGACATGGACCCGGATGCAGTTAGTACATCAAAGAAAAGAATGGCCTTTCTCGGTGACAACGTCCGCATTATGAAAGCAAACTATGCAGACATGGATAAGGTCCTCGCAGACCTGGGATGCAAGGCAATCGATGGTGTCTTATTAGACCTTGGGATGTCCTCTTACCAGCTTGAAAAATCAGGCAGGGGTTTCAGTTTCAGCAGGAATGAGCCTCTTGATATGAGGATGGACCCTGAAAATGAACTAACGGCACTTCATCTGGTGAATAACTTGGAACCAAGGGATCTGGAACGTATATTTAAGGACTATGGTGAAGAAAGGCGGGCTAAACCAATTGCAAGAGCCATAGTCAGGGCACGCCTGAAAAGCCCCATTGAAACCTCATCTCGCCTGGCGGCTGTGGTTAAATCGGTGTTTTCACCGTCTCATGGTTCCTGGGCCAGGCATCCTGCTACCCGGACATTCCAGGCCCTAAGAATAGCAGTCAACCGAGAATTACAAAACCTTGAAACATTCTTAAATAAGATCCCCCTGCTAATGGCGAAGGGAGGGAGGCTGGTTGTTTTATCCTACCATTCTCTTGAAGACAGGCTTGTCAAACAGACAATGGTTAATTGGGAGAGACCATGTACATGTCCGCCGGCATTTCCACGTTGTGTTTGCGGAAAGGTGCCGCTTTTCAGGCGCCTTTTTAAAAAAGGGCTCAAACCGAGCGGAACCGAGATCAAGAACAACCCAAGGGCACGCAGCGCTATATTAAGAGTCGCAGAAAGGGTTTAGCCATGACAAGACCGGAGAGGGTTTCGAACATGGTGCGATCAAGAAACGCCAAGACAGGAGTTCGCATCAAGAATTACCGGGTTAAGAAACGAAGATTGAATATGAAAAGCAAACAAGCCTTGCTGATCATATTTATGCTGTTTCTGTTTATGGGAAGTAGTATCGGTTATGTCTGGTCAAACTTTGAAAGGACCCAGATAGGGTACGATCTAAGTCAGTTAAAAAAGGAGGAGATGAGGCTCAGAGAAACAAACCGGAAGCTCCGCCTGGAATTAGCGATTTTGAAATCACCTCAGAACCTGGAGACTCTGGCAATCGAAAAACTGGGCTTGAAGCAGCCCTCTCCCGAACAAATTATTGTCTTGCCATGAAGGTAAAAGAAAAAAAGTGGATCAGATTCCGCATTTATGTGGTTGCCGCTTTTTTTCTAATGGGATTGGGGACAATTACGGCCAGGGCCTATCAGCTCCAGGTGCTGGAAAAAGATCGGTTGGGAGAAATTGCTCGTGCAGGCTACATCGGGACCACGAAACTCCCCCCGACACGCGGCACTATTTACGATCGGGAGGGGCACGAACTGGCCCTGAGCATTGAAGTTGTATCCATCTATTGTCATCCGAATCGAATTAAAGAAAAGGTCAAAACAGCCAGGCATCTTTCTGGAATCCTCAAGGAAAAACAGGGCACGATCCTGAAACTGCTGAAGAGTCAAAGCTCCTTTGCATGGATAAAGCGTAAAATAGATCCTGATCGAGCCGCAGAGGTTAAGGCTCTGGACTTAGACGGGGTAGGCGTAATCAACGAAACCAGGCGCTATTACCCTGGCCGAGAGATTGCAGCCCACCTGATCGGGTTTGTCGGCACTGACAACCAGGGGCTTGAAGGCCTTGAGAAGAGATACGATGGGCTGTTAAGAGGGCCGCAATACAGCCTTATTCACATGCGAGATGCCCTGGGTCGACCTTTTTCTATCAGCAGGCCAATCACTTCCGGCCATAGGATGCACGATCTAATCCTCACGATCGACAAAGACATCCAGTATAAGGCTCAACAGGTCCTTGAATCGGCGGTAAAAAAAACAAAGGCCAAATCCGGTCACTGCCTGGTTTTAGACCCGGAAACGGGAGAAATTTTGGCCATAGCCGTGGTTCCAGAGTTCAATCCTAATATTTTTTCCAGATACAGGCCGGCACAATGGAGAAACCGAATCATCACGGACTGTTTCGAGCCCGGGTCCACCTTGAAGGCCTTTCTTCTGGCCGCGTGTTTGGATGAATACGTAGTCACGCCTAATACCAGTTTTGACTGCGAACAGGGCAAATACAAGATCGGTAGGCATGTAATCCGCGATACCCATAAACACGGCGCGCTGAGCGTATCAGATATTATTGTGCATTCAAGCAATATAGGCGCAATCAAGATTGGCCAGAAGCTCGGCTATGAAACATTTTACGAATATTTAAAAAATTTCGGGTTTGCCAGCAAGACAGGCATTGACCTGTTGGGTGAGAGGAAAGGTTTTATTCGTGCCCCCAAAAAAGCCAGACCCATCGACCAGGCCAACCTGTTTTTTGGCCAGGGTATGACCGCCACTTCGTTGCAAATAGCTGTGGCTATGGCGGCCATTGCCAACGGTGGAAAATTGATGCGCCCTTACGTGGTTAAGGCGGTTATGAATGAATCAGGTGGCGTGGCAAAGGAAACTCGCCCGAAAGTAGTGCGGAGGGTCATTTCGGATCAGACCGCCAGGAGGGTCGCAGGGATTCTCGAGGGGGTTGTGGGCGAGGAAGGCACAGGCCCGAAAGCGGCCATCAGCGGCTTCAGGGTAGCAGGAAAAACAGGGACATCTCAAAAAGTTGACCCTAAAAGCAAACAATATTCCAGAACAAAATACGTTGCCACCTTTGCCGGTTTTGTACCAGTAGATCATCCCAGGCTGGTCATATTGGTGGCTATTGATGAACCAAGAGGCATTCCCTATGGTGGCGTGGTGGCGGCGCCTGTCTTCAGCGAGGTAGGGCTGTGGTCTTTAAATCACCTCCAGGTCAATCCAAAGATCAGGTTGGCGGAAAAAGGGATAGATGCCAGGGAAAAGGCCAGCAGTCGTTCAGTTTCAGCACAGGCTGACCGGGTTCCCATAGAAGTAAAGACAGGATTTCTCCCGGATTTCAGAGGTCTCGGGATGAGAAAAGTCATCAGCGAAGCAAGGTCTCTGGGGCTGAAGATACTTTTAGACGGTACGGGGATGGCGATTAAGCAGAACCCAAAACCGGGATCTCCACTTAAAGGGGTTCGTACGGTAAAGGTCATTTTCAGGCCGCCAGCATGAAGAGGCTAAAGGCGATCAGAAGAACGGAAACGTACAATGCAATTAGGAAAACTATTAGACGGAATTGCAGTTAGTGATTTCCGTGGTAATTCTGAAATTGAAATAAAGGGTCTGGCCTATGACTCTCGATCTGTAAAGCCAGGCTATTTGTTTGTTGCCCTCAAGGGACAGGCAGAGGATGGCCATGATTTTATAAAAAACGCTCTTCAAAATGGAGCTGTGGCATTGGTTTTGGAGCAATCCAGATGGACAGATACAAAGGCTGCCATAGTTCAGGTCTCAAACTCCCGGGAAGCATTATCCAGGCTTGCGGTAAATTTTTACAATCGACCTTTCAACGGAATGACCCTGATCGGAATTACAGGCACCAATGGCAAAACCACAAGCAGTTATGTGTTGGAATCTATCCTTTCCGCTGCCGGGGCCGTTCCTGGAGTTATCGGCACCATCAATTACCGGTTTTCGGGACAAACCCTGGAAGCGCCGGTAACAACACCGGAATCCCTGGACCTTATGAGTATTTTGCGGAAGATGGCGGACGGGGGCGTTACAGATGTGGTCATGGAGGTCTCTTCCCATGCGCTCCACCTGGGAAGAGTTAGGGGCTGCCCTTTTCATGTCGGAGTTTTTACAAATATTTCAAGGGACCATCTGGATTACCACAATTCAATGGAGGATTACTTTGAGGCAAAAAGCCTTCTTTTCCGGGGTCTTGGAGAAAAGGAGCCTCATCATTTGACATGGGCGGTAATTAATGCAGATGACCCTAAGGGAGAAGAGCTGATTAGGCTGACAGACGCAAATGTAGTTACCTATGGCCTTGAAAAAGACCGTGACGTGAGAGCAGAAGGGGTTCAGTTGACCAGAAACGGTATGACTGCCAGCCTGGTAACCACTGCGGGTAAAATAGACATACACTCCTCACTCATCGGCGACTTTAACATTTACAATATCCTGGCGGCTTCGGCTGCTGCCCTGTGTTTAGGGATTGATCTCAATGTGGTGGCCTCAGGGATCGCGCGCCTTGAAGGAGTTCCAGGTCGTTTGGAGTTGGTAAAAAACAGGCAATCATTGGCGATTGTTGTGGATTATGCACACACGCCTGACGCCTTATTAAAGGCAATAAGATCAGTGAAGCCTCTCACAAAAGGGAGATTGATTACCGTATTCGGGTGCGGCGGTGATCGTGACAAAGGAAAGCGCAGGGAAATGGGCCGTGTGGCCGGAGAACACAGTGATCTGGCCTTTGTTACTTCAGACAACCCTCGGACTGAAGATCCCGCAGCCATTGCAGCGCAGATCGAGGAAGGTGTGCATGAATCTGGTCTAAAAAAGCTCGAGGGCGCTTCTGATGATGGAGACCTGGCCGGACCGGGGTATATCCTTGAACTGGACCGGGGCAAAGCCATCCAGTCGGCCATTGGATTGGCTTATGAAAGTGACCTTATCTTGATTGCCGGAAAAGGCCACGAAGATTACCAGATCATCGGAAAAGAAAAAAGACATTTCGATGATCGGGAAGTGGCAGCTCAAGCTGTTCGAAATTAAACTCGATTGCTAACAAACCTCTCTTTTTTGATCCGCCATAGGCGGACGTCGCATAAAACGGGGGTGGCGATATAATCCGATCGGAAGGATTGCATGTCCGCTGTATGGGGTAAAATAACCGCAAAAGAAATCGTTATCCCGATGGATGGGGATTGGGTTTCGGGAAAGCATCAAACCATATTGAGAGGGCTCAGCACTGATTCGAGAAGCATAGGGACTGGTGAGCTCTTTTGGGCGCTGAAAGGAGAACAGTACGATGGCCACGATTTTGTTGGAAAAGCAATTGAGCGAGGCGCTGCGGGGATCGTGGTCCAAAAGGACTACTGGAAGTCGGAAGGCGGGAAAGATAAATCTCTGACTTCCGGGTTTCCGGATCCGGTTATCATTACCGTAAATAATACCCTGCAGGCCCTTGGGGAGCTGGCCAGATGGTGGCGGCAACAGCATGATGTCCAGCTCGTTGCAATCACAGGCAGCGCAGGAAAGACCACCACAAAAGAGATGGCGGCCAGCATACTGGAATTGGGCCAGGAGACATTAAAAAATCAAGGGAACTATAACAACCTGATTGGCCTGCCCCTGACCATTGTACAACTAAATGAGAGATACCGAAGGGCGGTGTTGGAAATGGGCATGAATCACCCTGGAGAGATCGCCCGTTTGACTGAAATCGCAGATCCGGATGTGGGAGTGATTACTAATGTTGGGATGGTGCATCTTGAGGGACTTGGAGACCTGGAAGGGGTAGCCAGGGCAAAGGTGGAGCTGGTGGAAAAACTGTCATCAAGAGGCAAGGTAATCCTGAATGGCGATGACGAACTCCTGGTGAAAACAGCTTCAATCTTCCGAAAAGACGCGCTTTTATTTGGCCTCGGGGAAAAAAACCATGTCAGGGCCCACAGAATCAGGAACCTGGGCAAAGAAGGTATTTCTTTTGATCTCCAGTACCAGGGCGCTTCCTGGCCGGTGAGAACAAGGGTCCCTGGCGTCCAGAATGTCTTGAACAGCCTGGCTGCGGCTGCGGCCTGCTTGTGCCTCAATGAGCCGCCTGAGAATATTGTTGAAGGTCTGGCCCGCTTTGCAGGAGTGAAAGGGAGGTTTGCAGTGATGCATCTGCCGGGGGGTGTCACAGTCGTGGACGACACCTATAATGCCAATCCCCTGTCCCTGAAGGCTGCCCTTGAATCTGTCGAGGCCTTGACTGATAAAGGGTCGAGAATAATTGTGGCTCTTGGAGAAATGATGGAACTGGGAGATGCCACAGTTCGTGCACACCAGGAAGCTGGGCAAAGGGTCGCAGAGCTTGGCACATACCACTTTCTGGCTATTGGGGAACACGCTCACGACATGACCGGGGGGGCAGTGAAGGCAGGAATGCAGCAGAAACATGCACAAGAGGTAAGGACGCACGAGGAAATGGTGAAAAGGATAAGGGAGGAGATGAGAGAAGGAGATCTTATCTTTCTGAAGGCCTCCCGCAGGATGGCTTTAGAGAAAGTAGTCGAGGGACTAAAGGGCCATACTGAGATCTTGGGAGAAAAGGCGTAGATGCTTTACAAATTGATTTACCTTTTTCATACGGATATATCATCGCTGAATGTTTTCCGGTACATAACGTTCAGGACTATCCTGTCAGCCCTCACAGCCCTGATGATCTGTCTTTTTTTTGGCGGCTGGGTCATAAAGAGACTTAGAATGATGCAAGTGAGC
>JAIWDV010000075.1:0-7330 GCA_048632525.1 Bacteroidales bacterium
ATACACCTTAAGCGCCTTCTCAGCATCAGATTACAACTTTATATGTTTGTAAGAGGAACTGGCCGGTTGAAAAATCCCAAGCTGTATTTCAAAAAGCTAAATATCACAATGAAAGGAATTCACGCTGCGTGAGAATCTTTTTTCGGATCTTTGTTCTTTCCATTTTCTTTTTGGGATTTTTCCAGACCACTTGTTTTGCAGCGGAGGGGGCTGTATCATCGATCTCTTTTCAGAAGGGAGGCGGATGCGGTTTTTTGATACAGGATGTGGGTGGCAGCTACCTTGTGGCAGTGATGGATTTGGATGTTAGCCAAGAGGGGAACCATTCAAGGGGCCGTGCCCGGCCTTTGAGTCTTTGCCAAAAGGGTAGCTCTGAGCAGGAGGAAGACGAAGAGGAGTTTGATGATATACCAGAAGGAGAAATGGAAATAGATTTTATCCGTGATCCCTTTGAGCCCATTAACCGGGTTTTTTTTCACTTTAACGATAAACTCTATTTCTGGATACTCAAACCAGTTGCGACCGGTTATAAGAAGGTGACTCCAGATCAATTCAGGATCTGTGCCCGCAATTTCTTTTCCAACCTGTTAATGCCCATTCGTGCTGTTAATTGCCTCTTACAGGGAAAATTCATAGGCTTTGGTACCGAATTACTCCGGTTTCTTGTGAATTCGACCGTTGGTATGCTCGGTTTAATGGACCCGGCACAAACAGCACTAAAACTTGAAAAACAGGATGAAGACTTTGGCCAGACACTGGGATTGTATGGCCTTGGACCGGGGTTTTTTATCAATTGGCCGGTTTTGGGTCCCTCCAGTGTTCGAGGAACAGTCGGGTTTGTGGGAGATCTGTATCTTGATCCTGTAGCCTGGGTCAGCATAGATTTCGGTGAATGGTTAATAATCAGTGGATATGAGATGGTAAACACTACTTCTCTCTCCCTTGGAGAGTATGAGGCGCTCAAAAAGGCCGCTCTTGACCCTTATGTTGCATTGAGAGACGCATATTATCAGTATCGGCAGAATAAGATCAAGAATTAGGAATATCAGGCGCTTAATAACCCTACAACGACATTTGTCGATATCCATAATACGTCCTTTTAACTTGTTTGTTTGCCTATTACGTAAGTGTTCCGGGTTACGAGTTGCGAGTTGTTAATAGGGAATAATCCTTTTTTTTATAACCCGTATCCCGCAACCCGTAACCCGCAACAATATCGCATGACA
This sequence comes from Bacteroidales bacterium, assembly GCA_048632525.1. Taxonomy (GTDB): domain Bacteria; phylum Desulfobacterota; class DSM-4660; order Desulfatiglandales; family Desulfatiglandaceae; genus 4484-190-2. Next base: position 1,227 of record JAIWDV010000075.1, read on the forward strand.
CAAAAAGAAGCTGTTGCTAAATAAAGCTGATAAGTTGCGTTGTAGGGATAAATATGTCAGCAAAACAGAACAGGGAGGATTGTGAATGACACAACAGAAAAGAATGGATCCGGAAATATTGTCAATGGTGCTTGATACCATTGCAAAGTTGGAGAAAGAAAAACTCTCTCTTGAGACCAAATTGGAAATGGACCAAAAGGGTGAGTTTCCAATGGAGCTTATCCGGTTCATGTTAGGCCCTGAAATTGCGTTACATCTGGTTTTCATACCCGAAGAGTATGGGGGGCTTGGTGCTGGCGCGACAGAAGTTGCCTTAATATCCGAAAGGATGGCAAAAATGGATCTTGGCATAGCCACTTCTTTTTTGGCCATATGTCTGGGCATGGATCCGCTCCGGGTAGGCGCCACACCTGAACAAAAGGAGAAATACATTACAAAGATAGCAGAGCAAGGGCTTATAGTAGCCTATGGAGTCACCGAACCAGAAGCAGGGTCCAATGTCCAGGCCCTGAAGACAAAGGCAGAACGCGTCCTTGATGATTCGGGCCAAATCAAGGGGTACAAGCTGAACGGGCAAAAGCAGTTTATTACAAACGGCGGTGTAGCGGATCTTTATACGATTCTTGCGGATACGCCTGAAGGACCTTCTTTTTTTGTTGTGGAGTCCGGGGCCGAAGGTTTAACCCCCGGTATTCATGAGGACAAACACGGGATACGTGCCTCTGATACCTGCTCTCTGACCTTTGAAGATCTTTTTGTCCCGGTGGAGAATCTCATTGGGGGCGTTGAAGGGCAGGGGTTAAAAGAGGCCAATAAGGTCTTTGGCTATACCCGGTTAATGGTTGCCACCTTCGGCCTGGGTGGAGGCATGGCCTCCCTGGAAAGGGTCATCAAATACTCCAAGGAAAGAGTACAATTTGGAACAACCCTCTCAAAGAAGCAGGGATATACCCATAAACTCCTGGTCCCCCACGCTGTGGAGCTTGAAGCGGCCAGGGCCCATATAGAAGAAGTAGCCCACAGGCTTGATGACGGTGAAGAGGACCTGCAGGTGGAGGGATCTATTTCCAAATATTTTGCAACAGAGGCAGGTGATGCTATGGCCAATGATGGCATCCAGGCCTTTGGCGGTTATGGCTACATACGGGAATATGAAGTGGAGAAGATCAAGAGGGACGTCAAAATCCTTCCTATTTACGAAGGGACCAGCGAGATACAGAGAAGTATTATTTCAATGTTCCGTATGAGAGAAACGGTTCGTTCCAAGGGCGGCTTTTACCTCAAAATGGCTGAGGGTCTTGATAGATTATCAGAGGAATGCGCCGGACCTCTTTTGGCCCGGACAATTAGAGCAATGAATGAAGTGATTCTGGGGGCCCGTAAGTACAAGTTGACCAAATCTCAATACGTGATGTTCCTGCTTGCTGATATGATGACATGGTGCGAGGTGGGGGGAGCGCTCTGCCATAAGGCGGCTTTGTATACAGGAGATGGGAGCCGATCTCGTGAATTCATGAATGCCGCAGCAAGGCTTTTTGCAAGGGATGCTGTTGAAAGGGTCTATCTGAATGGTCTCAAGATCATCTATGGTTGTAATCAAACCATTGATGAAGCAGGAGAGGAGCTGAGCGCCCTTAATATGGCCCTGGCCATGAATGGCAAACTCAATGATATGAACCTGGTTTCCTCGGAACTGGTCAAATAGAAGAAGTAAACTAAGTGCCTATTTATCCCGCTCGCAGCGGGGAAGTGAGCTAAAGTGTCTAAAATGCCTAAAGTTGTTGTAAGATCGGGGAAAGGAGCCTTAGGGTGTTTATACATAAGGTAAGCTCACTTCCCACTGGCCTATGAGCAAGGACAAAAAGTTCTATCGAAGGCCTGCAAAAACCCGGTCGAGCAGGAAAAGGCGTAGCAATGTCAAAACGTATGCGCGTTCAAGTTCGCACAGGCAGGCCCATTATGGCAAACCCAGGATAGACCCGGAACTAAGGTCAATTTTCCGCAAAATAGGCGTACCGGAACCTGAGCCCTTCAGGGCAGATCCATTTCAGCGGGAAGCACTGGAACTGATTAAAGACTATGACGTCCTCGTCAGCGCCGCAACAGGCTCCGGAAAAACCTGGATTGCCTCCCAGGCAATCCAATCATGTCTTGCCGAAGGCCTGAGCGTATGGTACGCGTCACCCCTCAAGGCCCTTTCCAATTCCATTTATCAGGAATTCTGTCATGAATTTGGGCCTTCCAATTGTGGCATCCTGACTGGTGATCGCAAGGAGAATACCCGAGCGCCCGTCATTGTGGGTACAACGGAGATTCTTCGGAACCAGCTCTATGATGCCATGCATGAAGGAACCGGTATACGTGCGGATCTCGTGATCCTGGATGAAGCCCACTATCTGAGCGATCCTGACAGAGGCGTTGTCTGGGAAGAGGTACTTATCTATCTTCCATCAAGTGTCAGACTCTTACTGCTTTCAGCCACTGTATCCAATGCAGAAGAGGTTTGTGAGTGGCTACGGGAGATTCGTGGGACCCCAAATCGCGTAGTACGCTCGGAAGAGCGACCCGTTCCTCTGGAAATGCTTTTCCTTTTCAATGAGGGCCTTATTGTTCCTTTAACTGGTAAAAAAGGCCTGGGCCCCAAGGTCAAGAAATTTCTAACCTCCAGAGGAGGTGGGTGGGGGCGGTGGAAAAAACCGGATTACGGTAGAATTATCAGACAATTACGAGAACTGAATCTGTTGCCGGCGATCTTTTTTTTAAAGTCAAGATCGGACTGTGACCGGGCCATTTTCACCTGCCTCCAATCAGATATTGAGCCCAGGATAAATGCGTCACTCAAACAAGCTACAAGCGCATTTCTAAGGGATTTCCCTCACCTTGAGGGACATCGCCAGATGGGACCGCTTATGAAATCCAGGGTTGGCTCCCATCATGGGGGACAACTTCCTTACTGGAAGGCTCTCATTGAAAAGATGATGAGCAAGGGATATCTGGAGGCTATTTTTTCTACATCCACAGTGGCAGCCGGGGTGAATTTTCCTGCCAGGACCGTTGTTCTTGTGCAAAGCGACCGTTACAATGGACGCGAATTCGCAGATCTGACGGCAACGGACTTTCATCAAATGGTCGGACGGGCAGGTAGGAGGGGAAAGGATCGGATCGGGTTCGGGGTTGTGATTCCAGGTCTTCACCAGGACCTGCAACTCCTTAGCGAACTGAATAATGCGCGTCCCGAGCCACTTGTGAGCCAGATTCATATCAATTTTTCCATGACCCTGAATTTGCTTCTGTCTCATACCCCACTGGAGGTCAGGGACCTTATTGGTCTTTCATTTGCTTCCTTCCAGGAGAGAGAAACCGGGCCTTTTGTCAAGAGACGCTGGGATGAACTCATATCAAAGTTAGAAAAGATCCTTTCAGGAGGCAAATGCGATACGGCCGATCCTTACGAGGTCCTGGAAAACATCCAGAAAAGACTGGAATTGAAAAAGGAGGTCAGGCAGCTCAGCCGGAGCATTCGCTATGGCACGATTCCGTGCGAAACCTGTGCCCATGTGAGAACCTGTCATGGGAAAGAGAAGAACCCACTAATGAAATTGCTTCGTGATCTTCAATCCTTAGGAATGCAAATGGAGGGGATGGGGGGGGGATTATGGCTCAGTTTCAAACGTCATGTGAGGTTTTTGCAGGAAACCGGTTTTGTGGATCAGGCAAATAGATTAACCCCGGACGGCCATTGGGCATCCAAGTTGAGACTGGACCAACCCTTATTGATTGCAGAAGCTATCAGGAGGGGGGCCTTGAATAATGTTTCTCCTGAAATCATGGCAGGAGGATTGGCTCCTTTTGTATGGGATAGAACCCTTGAACTGGAGCCAATGGTCGATGGGGTTTTCGACCTAACTGAGCTCAAGGAAAAATTTAATAAAATCATTGATCATATTGAAAATATTAAGGAATTAAAAAGCAAACGGGGATTTGAGTCTTCCCCCATTCTTTTCTGGCCTGCTGCTGTCCTTTTCATGTGGGCCAGAAACGTCCCCTGGGAGCAGCTTTTGACCTATGTGCCTGTGAATGAAGGGGACATGGCATCCCTCATTATGAGGACAGCGGATCATCTAAGACAGATCGCCAACTTAGAGGAGACCCACCCTCAACTATCCGCTGTGGCGGCAAACGCCATAGAACTCATTCTAAGGGAACCGGTTTATATCGACTGATTATGCCTTAGACCGGATATGAGTGATGGCCTTTGCGAGCCTTTCGAGCACCTTTTCTCTGCCTAAAATTTCCATTACCTCAAAGATCCCCGGGCTTGCTGTCTTACCTGTAAGGGCCACTCTGAGCGGCTGTGCCACTTTTTTGAGCTTGATTCCATTGTCTTCGAGAAAGGCCACGAAAATCTTTTCAAGATCTGCCTGGTTGAATTCAGAGGCTTTTTCAAGTCTGCCATGGATGTCTTCAAGCAATCCCAGGATATCCTGCTTCAGAAATTTGTCATCGGCCTTTTTTTCATAGGTGATTTCCTCCTGAAAATAGAAGAGGGCCCCTTCAGCCATGTCCAACAGGGTTTTGCTTCTTGGCTTTAGTGTGGCAACCGCTTCCTTAACCTTTTGTTGTTCCAGCCCCTTAAAACCGAATTGCTGTAGAAAAGGGATCAGCTCACGCGCGAGAAACTCATCTGAAGAGTTGCGAATATACCAGGCATTCAGGTCCAGAAGCTTATCTGCATTAAAGACACCTGCAGACTTCCCCACGTTTTTGAGTGAGAACTTTTCAATGAGTTCCTCTTTTGTAAACTTTTCCTGGTCTCCATAAGACCATCCTAACCTGGCCAGGGAGTTGAGTAAAGCGTGGGGCAGATAACCCATATCCCTGTAGGCAAGGACCGATATGGCCCCATGTCGTTTGCTCAACCTTGTTTTGTCCGGAGCCAGGATCATGGGTACATGGGCGTATTGGGGGATGGGTTCACCCAGGGCTTTGTAGATCAATATTTGGCGGGGCGTGTTGTTCACATGATCATCTCCCCGGATAACATAGGTAATGCCAAGACTGATGTCGTCGGCAACCACGGCCATGTGATATGTTGGACTGCCGTCCGATCGCCTCAGAATAAGGTCGTCAAGCTCTTCATTATCAAAACGGACACGCCCTTTAACCAGATCATTGAATTGCGTTATCCCGGTTTTGGGGGTCTTGAGCCTCACCACTGAACCCGGGGCCGGGCCAAGTCCCAAATCACGGCATTTGCCATCATATTTGGGCTTTAGTCCTTTGGCCATTGCTGCTTTTCTTCCCCGTTCCAGTTCATCCGGTGAGCAATGACAATGGTAGGCCTGGTCGGTGGAAAGAAGACGTTCTATAAAAGTATTATGAATATCATATCTCTGTGACTGGAAATAGGGCCCTTCATCCCAGTCAAGGCCGAGCCATTCCATGGATTCTATGATGGCCTTTGTAGTTTCATCCGAGGATCTTGCCTTGTCCGTATCCTCGATCCTGAGCACAAATTTTCCGCCTTTTTGCCTGGTAAAAAGCCAGTTAAACAGGGCCGTTCTTGCCCCACCGATATGCAGATAGCCGGTCGGGCTGGGTGGAAACCGTGTCACAATTTTTTCTTGATTCATGGTTTGAGATAACCTCCTGGAGTCACATTTTATCTTTGAAAACCAAGGGGCCCTCAGGCTTGTAGAGCGTAGCCAGAGGGTCGCTATCTGGTAAATCGTGGGGAGTTTAACACACCGATGTAAAGGAAACAAGAAGGACTTGGTGTCAAATGATCTTCATTATAGTTATTGGTGACCCAACCCAGAGTTACCTGCTGGTGTTCTGGTGTTGGGTATGTTAATAAAATCATAGGTTCCATGGAAAACTGTTGGGGTAGTTTAGCCGTGGCTTTTCCACAAGTTTGGGGGTATAGGTAATGGCTTAAGGCGCAAGGCTCAGGGCGCAAGATCGGAGAGGGCTGGAATTTGCTTATAGTATGCAAAAAGACTCGAAATACATAAAGATAGAAGTCGCTGCCTACTCCGGGTATAAGGCAAACGAACGGCCTTTTTACTTCGTGGTGGATCAGCAGAAATATCAGGTGACGAAGG
>JAIWDV010000076.1:0-7290 GCA_048632525.1 Bacteroidales bacterium
GGGGCCCATTTGTGAAGGGAAGGATCATCGATCTGTCATATGCCGGTGCAAAGGAAATCGGCCTGGTCGGTCCGGGTGTGGCAGAGGTAGAGATAGTAGCTTTGGGCAAAGAAGTCGGTGAGCTAAAAACGTCCGGCGGGATCAAACCTGTGGTTGAAATCAGTGATTTGCAAAGGGGCGTATTCGCAGTTCAGGTAGGTGCGTTTAAAGACAGAAATAATGCCCTCAGGCTTGCCGAGCGCCTGAAGGTGATATTCGACTATGTTGATGTGACAGTCTATGATGAAGGCAGAGGCCCTATCCACAGGGTGAGGGTTTCAAAATCAGATACCCTGACCAAAGCAGGTGAAGTCGAAAGAAAGTTAGAAAATATGGGTTTTGAAGAGGCGTTTGTGGTGAGCCTGTAGCCAATAGCTTTCTCAACCGGAGAAGACAAGTCCGAAATAAATCCGGGCGCCGAAATGCCAGTTTACTTTGAGCAAGCCTTAATTCTAATTAATTTTATCTCGAAGAACCCCGGATGTTTTAAAAACAACAACCCTCCTGGCTCTCAATTGGAGGTCTTCGGTGGTTTGTGGGTTTCTGCCTCTCCTTGCTGACTTTTCTTTTACAACAAACTTGCCAAACCCACTGATCAGGATGTCTTCTCCGCTCTCCAGAGATTGTTTCATGATCTCAAGAAGCCTTTCGACAACAGTCCGGGATTGGCTTTTGCTGAGTCCCACCTGATCATAAATACTATCGATAATCTTTTCTTTGGTCAGGGCCACCTTTGATCCTCCTCAATTCTTACTTAGTAGGGAAAAAGCCATATCAATTGTGATTTTTTTGAATGATAAATATGGCTTATGCCGAAAGGCGTGTCAAGTATTTTTTGCGTACCCAAATTTTTCTTTTAATTTATCGTTTACGATCTTTGGAACAAGGCCGCTTATGTCCCCTCCGAAGCTTGCTGCCTCCTTGATAATGGTAGAGCTGGTATAAAACCATTTATAATCGGTCATTAGGAAAATGGACTGTACATCCCGATTTAATTTTCGGTTTATAAGGGCCAACTGGAATTCATATTCAAAATCGGAGAGGGCCCGGAGGCCTCTAATAACCACATGTGATTTTTTTTTGACCGCGTAATCAACAAGCAGCCCGTCAAAGGAGTCTATCTCAACAGTTTTTTTATGCCCAATAGTCTTCTTTATCATATAAATCCGTTCTTCAGTAGAAAAAAGCGGGTCCTTCTTAGGGTTGTTCAGAATGGCAATAATCAGGTTGTCAAATACCTTTAAGGCCCGGGTTACTATGCTCAGATGGCCGTTGGTTATCGGATCAAAGAAACCAGGGTAAATAGCTGTTTTTTCACTCATTGTTAGGCCTCGTACGCGTACACGCTTATTTTTGTATCCCCATATGATCGGGCATCCACCATTTCAAGGCTTTCAAATGAGACAGGTAATTTCTCGGTTTTAGATGATTCGGCAACCACCCGTGATCCGTTGGAAAGGATATCCATGGTTGAGAGCCCGCTAAGTATCAGGGGTATGAAATTTTTTCCGTATGGCGGATCAAGAAAGACCAGATCAAATACTTGCTTTGATAAAATATGAATTCGCCGGATTCCTTTTCGCAGATCTCGCCTTATGATAACCCCGGAATCTTGATGTTCGCAGAGAGCAAGGTTCTTTCTTATCAACTTGATGGATTGCGGTGAAATGTCGACAAAAACGACGCTTGATGCGCCCCTGCTCAGGGCCTCAAGGCCTAAAATGCCGGTTCCTGCGAAAAGATCAAGTACCTTCACGCCGTGGAGATCCTGACCAATGATATTAAAAATTGCTTCCCTGACCTGATCAGAGGTGGGCCTGATGCCCAACCCCCTGGGGGATACCAGAAGTCGGCCTTTCAGTTGGCCGCCTGTTATTCTCATGTCCCCTCACAGGTCAGTCTTTGGGACATCTGCCTCTTCCACATCGTTGGCCGTATCCGGATGGAACCTGCTTGAATGACGATTGGCCCTGGAAAGTTTTTTCTGAGATCGATATATGGTGACCACAGGGCCCGAAAGCAGATAGATAGCCAGGATGGAGAAGATCATAATTTTAGGCTTATAGGCGATTACCATAAGGATTAAGATAATGGCCACTAAGGCGTTAAATGGTTTTTGCTTTTTCAGCTCCAGATTTTTAAAGCTGGGGTAGCTAATGGTGCTCACCATCAAAAAGGATAGGACATAAATCAGCGCAAGGACAAGAATATGCTTAGATTCGGGAAGCCCTCCAATCGCATTTGAGAAAAGAACCAAAGAGGCGATGAAGCTTGCTGCAGCAGGAATTGGCAGGCCCCTGAAGTACCTGGAATCAACAGTGCTTTTCTGGACATTAAACCGGGCAAGCCGCAGGGCTCCACAGGTCACATACATAAACGAGGCAAGCCAGCCTAATCGTCCAAACGGTCCCAGAGCCCATTGAAAGGCCAGGATACCCGGTGCCACGCCAAACGCTACCAGATCCGAAAGGGAATCGTATTCAATCCCGAACTGGCTGGTCGTGTTGGTAAAACGCGCTACCTTGCCATCGAGACCGTCAAGCACGTAGGAGATCAAAATAGCGATTGCTGCTGCTTCATATCTTCCCTGGATGCTGGCAACTATGGCGTAAAAACCGCCAAAAAGACTCGCTGTAGTAAATAGATTGGGCAGTACATAAATGCCTCGCCTTCCAGTTTTCTTAGATCTTTTTTTTCGTCTTGATCTCATGAAATGTACCCGATAATGGTTTTCCCCGCTTTTACTTTTTGATTCAAGTTGACGGTAATCTGGCTGTCTACAGGGAGATAAACCTCCAGTCTGGAGCCGAATCGAATGAGTCCAAAGCGCTGGCCTGCCTCCACGCGCTCTCCTTCTTTGACCCAGCATGCAATGCGTCTTGCTATAAGACCCGCAATCTGAATAAAAACAATTTTGTGCGAATCGTGAGTTTTTAAGGTTATCTTGTTGTTTTCATTATGTTTTGAGGCCTTGTCCAGGTTGGCAGAAAAAAATTTTCCTGGGTGATAGGTGATTTTTTCGATACTGCCTCCGATGGGGATCCGGTTTACATGGACATTAAAAACGGACATAAAGATACTCACCTTTACGGCAGGTTCGCCTAAGGGAGTATTATTATCCTGAAAATGCCTGACTTCCAATATTTTTCCATCCGCAGGCGTCAATACTGCATTTTGTTCGACATCATTCCTCCGGTCAGGGTCCCTGAAAAAGAAGATGATAAAAAGGCTAATAATTGCGGCTAAAACAAACAAAAAAAAGAGGCCAAGAAACAAAAAAATGAGGGTTAAGGCACAACTAATGAGCACAAATGGAAGGCCTTCCTTTGCCAGGGGCCATTTATTGTTTATTCGTGACTCATCCATTGTGAAATCCTGATATTTTGGTCCCCATCCCCACGCCCATTAGGCCCTTAGTAATAAATTGCTGCGCAAAACGTGCAGAAAATTTAAAATTAAAATCAGAGCTCAACAAAGTGTGAAGTGCCTAAAGTGAACTAAAGTGCCTAAAGTAAAGGATTTTAGATATTTTGTAAAATCTATGGAGCGAAGCGATTCATTAATTTTAGCTCACTTTTAACTTTTCCGGTTTATCCGGGTTAGGAATTTACAAATTCCAACGGCCTGAGACAGTACCACCTCAATTGAGGTGGTACTTGGTATCCGGTACTGGGTACTGGTTTAAAACATTACTTTTCATTTTTTATATCTCTATCGTGGAAGAAATATAAAATAAGACGTGAAACACCTTAATACCAATACCAGATAGCCAATACCCAATACCACCTATTTGAGCATAACTCAATTAGGATATAAAGTATTTGCTGATTTTGGTTTAGCCACTTTATCTTTTTTGGGTCTCCTTGTCAATGACCGTGTCAGGGAAACTCTAAACACGTGAAGGGTTAAGATTTGGCCGAATGTCCGGAGGTCTATGGTAGAGGGGATTGAGGCCCTGTGCATCATCAAAATCACGCGCATGAAAGCGTTTAAGGCCTAAATATCCGACCGCAGAGGCCCTTAGAATCCAGAAATGGGCAGGCGCGAGTAAAGCACGATGACCAAGTGTTTTTTCTATCAGGGGTGCCTGGCGAACAAAATTGTTTCCTATGAAAAGAGTTTTTTTCTTAAAAACAGAAGGGAAGTCCCCAAATTTCAGGCATGTATCTTCCATATTTCTGGTCAGGCCATGGCCGTTATTCCAGACAAACTGTGCTGTGAAACACTCCCCTTTTCTGGAATCTATAATTGGGGTTATAGGGGAGGGGGAGTGCGGTATCTGGCTGGCCAGGGCTTTTAGGCTGGAGATACCAATAATGGGGACCTCAAGCGCGTGGCACAAACCTTTGGCAGTGGAGAGCCCCACTCTCAGACCGGTGAAGCTGCCCGGTCCTATTGCAACTACAAGGGCCTTCAAATCATGAATATCTGATCTCGTCGTGGTGAGCAGGGAATCCAGGGCAGGCATGAGACCCCCAAAATGCCCTTTTCCTTTGGAGACAGAGAATTCTCCAAGAACTGTTTCGTCCTCCTCCATGAGAGCCATGCTAAATTGAAGCGTGGATGTATTGATGGCTAAGATCATCTAACAGGGCCTATTCCAAAATTCTTGCCACATCGTTATACATCACAACAACCATCAGCATGATGAGGAGAAAGAGCCCAACTTTTTGGGCCATTTCCCGTTTCTTTATACTTAGCGGTCTGCCTATGATAAGCTCGATCAGTAAAAAAACAATGAGGCCCCCATCAAGGATGGGCACAGGCAGGAGGTTCAGGATTCCCAGATTGATACTTATGACGGCCATAAAGGGGATTAAATAGGTCAGGCTTTCTTTTGCCAGTTGCCCGGTCATTTGGCCTATCAGGATGGGGCCTCCCAGTGTTTTTATCGGGATGACCCTTTGGAAAAGTTTTACAATCGTCAGGCAGGTCAGTTCTATGATTTCCCATGTTTTCCTGAAACCCTCTTTGATCGCATCCAAAGGCCCCAATTCGATGTTCCTGAATTCTCCTGAAGCGACGATGCCAATAAGGGCCGATTTGATCTCTTCGCCAAAAATGTTCTTTACCACGGATGTTTCCGGTACCACTGTGAAGGTGGGGAAAAGGTCCTCCCTTTTCACAGTAATTTCAAGGGTCTTTCCCGCGCTGTCCTTGACCGCATTTTTTATTTCTGACCAGCGCTCAACGGGTTTTCCGTCAATAGAGACAATGACGTCTCCTTTCAAGAGCCCTGCCTGATACGCTGGTGAGTCCGGCGTTATCTGTCCGATTTCCGCGGTCATTACATGGTTGCCGGCGAACATGTAAAAAACACAGAAGATCAACAAGGCCAGCAAAAGATTAAACAAAGGGCCTGCACCCGCGATAGCAATGCGCTTGAGCACGTGCTGGCTGGTGAAGGATTTTTTTTCGTCTTCAGGGGTAAGAGGTTCGCCGTCATCGTCAATACTCTCACCAAGCATCTTTACGTATCCGCCGAGGGGGATATAGCGGATAGAATATTCGGTTTCGCCAACCGTTCTCCATACCAGTTTAGGACCAAAGCCCAGGGAGAATTTGAGGACCTTCACGCCAAAATATTTAGCAACGAGAAAATGCCCTAATTCATGAAAAAAAATCAGAATACCCAGTACAATAATAAAGGGCAGTATGTAATAAAGGAAAACACTCATGATTCAGTCTGAATACCTTTCGGGTTTTATTCTAGATTTGGTAACCGTGAACCGTTACCATAATTTAACGCTTACAGATAGATTTTACTAAACCAGGACATTTATATCAACCGTATTGATACAATAACATGTTTTATTTCGGGCTATGAGGCCGTGGAGGTTTCTTGAGGTCTCCGCTGGCCCTACAACGGTGAACGGTAAACAGCAAACGGTGAACTATTTTTTGATTTTCACAGTATGTTCCGGGCTGTATCACGAGCCCATCTGTCAACCTCCATGACCGTTTCAATACTATCAATGGGGTGGTTCTCATGTGAGGCCATGGTTTTTTCTATGAGATCGGGGATATCAAGAAACCCTATATTACCTTTTAGAAAAGACTCAACGGCGATTTCATTGGCCCCGTTCAATACAGCCGGCATGCTCCCCCCAATTTCTGCTGCTTTAAGTGCGAGATCAAGGCACCTGAACCTCTTCATGTCCGGTTTTTCAAAGCTGAGAGTCCCAACCTTTTCAAGCTCCAGTGGAGGGACTCGAGTTTTTAAATGATGCGGGAAGGAAAGGGCGAAAGATATCGGGATAATCATGTCAGGAACGCCCATCTGGGAGATTATAGAGCCATCCTTATATTCTACCATGGAGTGCACAATACTCTGGGAGTGTATAAGGATACTGATTTGATCCATTTTTAGATCAAAGAGCCATTTGGCCTCTATGGCCTCAAGACCTTTATTCATCATGGTAGACGAGTCGATACTGACTTTCGGTCCCATATTCCAGTTTGGGTGATTCAGGGCCTGTGCCGGGGTCACCTTGCTCATTTCTTCAAGGGATAAATCCCTAAAGGGACCACCGGAGGCAGTCAGAATAACACGTTTCAAATCTTCCCTCGGATGACCCTGCAGAGATTGAAGAATAGCGCTGTGCTCGCTGTCGATAGGCAGGATCGAAACACCATGCTTTCTGGCCTCTGCCATAACTAAGGAACCGGCCATCACCATTGTTTCCTTGTTTGCCAGGGCGATATTCCTGCCGGCCTTTATGCCTGAATAGGTGGGCAACAACCCGGCTGCGCCTGCCATGGCCGATATTATAGTATCTGCTTCTGTCATGGTCGCCAGGCGGATAAATCCCTCGGTTCCAAAGAAGATTTCCGGCCTGCCGGAGTTGGTCATTTGAGCTTTCAGTTCATTGGCCGCGGTTTCTTCCATCACAGCAACGGCCAGGGGCCGAAAGCGTTTGATCTGTTCTAAAAGCAGCCTGATATTTTTGCCGGCCGCCAGGGCTGTCACCTGGTATTTTTCAGGATTAGCCTGGATCACCCTGAGTGCATTGACACCGATAGATCCTGTGGATCCTAATATGGCTATATTCTTCATATCAATAGCTACTGTCCGAATAATTGGAAAAAAGTGCCTAAAGTGAACTAAAGTTTGAAGTGCCTATTTATCCCGCTTGCAGCGGGGAAGTTAAGGAGTCGCTTCGCTCCATCTATTCACATAAAGCAGATAGAATTTCACAGATGAGAAACTCAATCTCCAAATTCCTCAATCTTTTAATTATTAAGCAGGAT
>JAIWDV010000077.1:0-7277 GCA_048632525.1 Bacteroidales bacterium
GACGCCGGGCTGGGCTGCCCAAATCGGGATGGAACCATTTCCCGAAAAGGCTGTATCTTTTGTGACCAGCGAGGCTCCGGAACAGGTGCATTGATCAACCACGGGCTTTCGATTGATCAACAGATTATCCGTGCCCGGAAGTTTATTCAAAAGCGCTACGGGGCCAAAAAATTTATCGCTTATTTCCAATCCTTTACCAATACTTATGCCCCCCTTTCTGACCTGAAAAGGCTTTACGATCAGGCGTTGACCCAGGATGATATAGTGGGCCTTTCGGTGGCCACAAGGCCGGATTGTGTAGACAGGGATATCCTGGAACTTTTGGGGTCTTATCAACGGGACTATCTGGTTTGGATTGAATACGGTTTGCAGTCAGCCCATAACAGGACCCTTGACCGGATCAACCGTGGGCATGATGTGGAATGTTTTGAACGCAGTGTATCCATGGCCAATGAATATGGACTGAACATCTGTGCACACATTATACTGGGCTTGCCCGGTGAAAATCGCGAAATGATGCTGCAAACCGCCCATTTTCTATCCGGCCTTCCTATCCATGGGGTCAAGATCCATTTACTATATGTGGTTAAAGGGACACCCTTGGCCGAATTATACCAGAAAAACGAAGTTCGCTGTCTGGGACAAAAAGAGTATGTGGATCTTGTCGTGGATTTCCTGGAGTTACTCCCCTCCAATATGGTGATTCAACGGCTGACCGGAGACCCGGGGCGATCTGAACTCGTAGCACCTTCCTGGGCCAAAGATAAATCCAAAAATCTAAAACTTATACAAGAAACACTGGAAAGGAGGAACACATGGCAGGGACGACGGTACCGGAAATCTACTGTTGGAATATAAAAATCGAGGATCTAAATATTTATCTGGCCTCTTCAAAGAGAGGAGCCCTCCGGATCGGTCTTAGTTTGAGAGAAAAACAGGATTCAGCCACCTTCTTCAGGAAGCGATTCCCGAATACCAGGCTCGTTGAGAATTATCCGTTAAATAAACTACTTGTGCAAGCGGTGCAGGCCGCCCTTCTGAATAAGCCATTCAGAAGTACCGTGGACTTTGATTTTAGCTGTACACCCTTTCAATGGCAGGTCTTAAAAACTATCGCCCGCATACCTTTCGGAGAAACAAGGACTTACGGAGATGTGGCATCTATGGTGGGAAAACCTAAAGGTGCAAGGGCGATTGGGCAGGTAATGAGGAGAAATCCAATGCCATTAATCTTTCCCTGACACAGGGTAGTTGCCGCCGAAGGTCTCGGTGGTTTCACTGGTGGGCTGGACATCAAGAGATATTTGCTTGGCAGGGAGAAATGATCAAGAAATTGATTGGAGTGAAGCTTTAGCGATTACACATCTACTTCTGGGGCTCTCCCACTTTTTTGCGGATAAGTTGATCCACCGCGATTTCATACTCTCTGGAACCGGGCACCAGAGATTTATCGTGGCCGATTTGGGTCATAACTTCCTTTTCGGCTTTTTCAAACCGGATATTGACCTGGGTGAAAATCTCGTTCACGACCTGATAAATCTCTTCATCCGTGCCATAAATCTCAATCACGTCGGGATCATTGATGAGCACTTCCATGATGTACTGGGTCATATACAGAGCATAGGTGTTGGGACGGGGAACGAGGCTGCGAACGGGAGCAATAAAGTACTTAAAATCAAAGTCCGAACTCCTTTGCGCTTTTCTTAGACCCTTAAGAATGGCATCTGAAATAGCAGTTGGATTATCAGTCTCGATAATCTTTTCCATCAGCAGCTTCTGGGACAGTTTGTTATGGATTTCAGGGAGTTTGAACTTTAAAAACCTATCCCCTTCAAAAGCCTGCTGTTTTTCCTGTCTTTCAAGTCTGTTTAATATTTTGTCCTGAACCCTCCCGCTATTCCATGTTTTCATAACTCAACTCTGCCCTCATTTGACCAGGTCATTTTTTCACTTATCCGCGGAAGCCTTTTTCTTGGAAGCTTCGGTGGAACCCTTTGAAGCGGATTCCTGTTTTTTCGAAGTCTCTGTGGAACCTGTTGACTTGGACGTAGAATCCTTATCAGACTGTGCGCTTGTACCTTGATTCCCTCCGGATTTCGAGGCGTAATCTGTCACATACCAGCCGGAACCCTTCAGATGAAAAGTGCTGTGGGAAATGAGTTTCGTTAGTTTGCCGTGACACAATTCGCACTGAGCCAGCGGTGGGTCGGAGAATTTCTGTAAAGCCTCGGATTGGTGTCCGCATTTCGTACATTCATATTCATAAATTGGCACTTTTAATTACCTCCATTTTGAAACTGCCTCGAACCTATGAAACAACCATGTCGCAAATTCTATGTCCCTGGTAAGAATCAAGGACATAGTCCAGTTTTGGCAGGGCGAGATTTTCTAAAACCTCAAAGGTTGTTTCATGGACAATGGCCTCTTCTTTATCCTTTTCTTTCCCGGAAACATCAAATCTTTGAAAAAAATTACAAAACCTCACGATATGAATCAGCTCGTGGGTAAAAACATATACAAGAAGAGGTAGAAGCCCAAGGGCTTTGTCCCTATTCAATGCCTTCAGTATCTGGTGGTCTTGAAGGCATATGAAGTAAAAGTCGCGGCTTTTCGTATTTGATTCGAAGCCGCTGTTCGCCCTTGCTCCTTTGTTCAACAATGCAAATGCTTGTTGGGCTATCTCATTTGCCCTCAAGGAAGTAAGGGTCTTGACATCATATCTGTGCCTTTTCCACTGGCCCAGGGAGAATTTATAAAAATTCCCTGTCGCGTCCTCCGCAATATCAAGGGCCTCGCTTATCGTCAAAAAATCATCGTCATTAAAGGGCAAATAGGCCATTTGTGTAAGGCTCATATTTGGGGTTGAATTATTGAGATAATAAGGCCGATCAGAGAAATGTCAATACCGGAATACTTTAATTATTGGTGGCGGTGACTGGACTTGAACCAGTGACCCTGCGGATATGAGCCGCATGCTCTGACCAACTGAGCTACACCGCCAGGATTGTAAGTTCTCAATTAACCCGGGCTGTATTAGAAAATCCCCCTCAATCCCCCTTTGCAAAAGGGGGAAGCAGTCGGAATGCCCGTACTTATTGAGATGTTACCCAAGCTTTACTTATACGTATAAGTTTATTGAAATTTTGTGCCTTGTCAATTAAATAATAAAAGGCGCGAGGCTTAGGGCGCAGGGCCGGAAATCCGCCCTTTCCTGGCGGACCTTATGCCTTACGCCTTACGCCTTGTGCCTTATTGTCCCAACTGCCTCGTTATTAGAAATACTTCAGTCCCGGCGGTAATCCCAAAACCTTATTCCTGAAATCTACAGATACTTTTTCACTTCCTCGGTCAGGGCCGGGACCACGTCGAAGAGATCGCCAACTACACCGTAGTCAGCCTTCTGAAATATGGGGGCATCCGCATCCTTGTTGATCGCAACAATCACCTTTGACGTGCTCATGCCCGCCAGATGCTGAATTGCCCCTGAAATACCGCAGGCAATATAGAGACCCGGGGAGACAACCTTCCCGGTCTGGCCCACCTGGTCCGAATGAGGTCTCCATCCTGCATCCACTGCCGAACGCGAAGCACCCACGGTGGCCCCGAGAAGATCAGCCAGGTCTTCCAGGATCTTGTAGTTTTCCGGTCCTTTCATGCCTCGTCCGCCTGAGACAATCTTGTCTGCTTCAGTCAGGTCAACCTTGCCGCTCTCATCTTTGAGTACATCAACGACCTTGGTTTTAAGGGCACCGTCATCAAGACTGAAGGCGGCGTCCAGGACTTCTGCCGACCTGGACGTATCCGGCTCATTTATGTCCATCACTTTTGGCCTGGCAGTGGCCATTTGCGGCCAACTGTTCTCAAAGGTCACCCTGGCATAGGCCTTGCCCGCATAAATAGGCCTGGTCGCCACAAGATTTCCATCTTCCACCGCAAAGGCTGTGCAGTCCTGGGCCATGCCTACATCCAATTTTCCCGATAACCTTGCAGACAGGTCCTTTCCCTCAGCAGATGCCCCCAGCAATAATATGGCCGGATCATCGGCCTTGACCAACTCGGAAATGACTGAAGCATAGGCATCAGTCGTATAGGCCGCAAGCCTTGGATCGTCTGCCACTAAAACCTTATCAGCGCCATAATTGCCCAACTCGGCTGCCTTTTCCTTGATATTGGAGCCAAGCAAGAGGACCGTTAAGTCCTGGCCTAATGCATCAGCAAGACGTCTTCCTTCACTGATTATTTCATATGTAATCTTTCGGATCTCTCCACCTCTTTGCTCTGCAATTGTCCAAACTCCCTGTGCCATATCTTAAATCTCCTTATTCTTAAAAGATTCTAAGTTTCTATAATTTAGTGAAATATTGGATGCTGCCATCCACATAATCTCTTTTCTCTGTACCCATCAATCCAGTATTTCAGTATTCCAATCAGATTACCTTAGCTTCATCATGGAGCAGTTTGGCCAATCCAGCCGCCTTTTCCTGGGGTGTCTCCCCTTCAACAATCTTCCCTGCTTCTCTCGCCGGAGGTGGCGTTATCTCCAGGATCTTCACTTTTCTTGCGCCTTCCCCAAATTCCGCCGCATCCAGCCCAAGATCAGAAAGAGTCTTTTCATCAAACGGTTTCTTCTTGGCCTTCATAATCCCGGGAAGAGAGGCGTATCTCGGTTCATTCAATCCTTTTTGGGTAGTAATAAGAGCAGGTAAGGGCGATTCAATAACGAGTGTGCTTCCCTCTATGGGCCTGTTTACCTTTACGGACTTGCCATCCTCAGCCACTTCTACTTTATCAATCACTGAAAGCTGTGGGATATCCAGAAGCTCCGCAATGTTCGCCCCCACAACGCCCATATCATCATCCACGCCCCTCTGGCCGGAAAAAATCAGGTCATAGTCAAGCTCTTTTATGGCCGCGGCAAGGGCCTTTGCCACAGCAAGGGAATCGCTTCCCTCTAAAGCTTCGTCACTGATAAGCATGCCCTTATCAGCCCCCATGGCCAGAGCAGTGCGAATGGATTCTGTCACTCTTTTAGGACCAAGTCCCACTACAGTGACCTCGCCTCCAAATTTCTCCTTGATGCGCAAGGCCTCTTCCACACCATGTTCATCATAAGGATTCATCACCCATTTGATGTCATCGGTTACAATGGATTTCCCGTCCGACCCGACTTTGATCTGGGTCTCCGTATCCGGCACCTGTTTTAAGCAAACAATAATATTCACTTTTTTCTCCTTTCACCCATATGTTTTTGGTTACATGAACATCAACCTTGAATCCCATTTAAAAAATATTCACTAATCTGCTTCGCAGCAGTTCTAATATCATACTGCTTGCGAGTTGACAATACCCAGAATCTGGACATTTCATCCAAGGCCCCAAAAAACGCCCTTTTGGCCACGCCTGGAATTACGTCCTTTTTGAAGACCCCCTTTTCCTGGCCTTCCCGAACAATTTCTCCAATTAAATCCAGGTACCGGGCAAATTTTTCATTTTTGTATTCCTTCATGAACTTACTGCTCTGCCGGAGTTCCACCTGGATAATCTCCGCCATATCCGGATTCTGCTCAATCAATTGCAAGTGGATTAATGCAAATTTCTCAAGCTTTTTGACAGGATCATCCTCTCTTGAGATCTGGTCAACCATGTTGTCAATCACGACCTTCATCTGCTCCTCAAATAGAGAGATTAAGATATCGTCCTTATTTTCAAAATAGATATAGACAGTCCCATCGGCCACCTGGGCTTCCATGGCAATTTCAGATATCCTGGTCTTATAAAAGCCCTTTCTGGCAAACATCTTGGTGGCTGCCTGTATGATTCTGTAATATTTTTCAGTATTTTTCTTTTTACTCATAACTTTAACCCATAATGAATGATTATTCATTCACAGGATTTGATAGCATCGCATTCAGGCTGTGTCAAGGATTTTTTGCATTAAATGTCATTGTGGTAAATAGGCATTTTTTTTCTTGACATTATGACTCTAAGCCGGTATTAAACAAAATAGTGGTGCAAAGTGGGTCTAAGTAGAGGCGGTTAAGGTCAAGATATGTTTCGGGGCAGTTCGTTACATAACCTGGATTCCAAAGGCCGATTGATTATTCCGGCTCGTTTTCGGGATGTGTTGAATCAAAGCGATGTAAATGGGCTTATGATCTCGAAGATGGATGGTGCCCTGTGTGGTTATACCTTTGAAGAATGGCGCAAGATTGAAGAGCGTATCCTAAATCTGGCCCGGAAAAGTGAAAATATGCGGCGTTTCCGTCGGATTTTCATAGGCAGTACCCATGAATGTATGCTTGACAAGCAGGCACGCATTTTGATTCCACCACCCCTGCGGGAGTATGCGGGTCTAAACAAAGGGGTCGTTCTTGTAGGTGTGCTCGATCATTTTGAGATATGGGCTAAGGAAAGCTGGGCTAAAGAAGATGAGAATCTGCACAATGATCTGCAGAACGTGGAACTGAGGAACGAGATTGCTGAACTGGGGCTCTAGCCCCGTTAATTTTGGAGGCTGCCGGTCGTTGATATAACATGTGAACTGACAGAGTTAAGGTTCATAACTATGGCCGAGGACGTACTGAATTAACGGGGTAAAGGTGAGTGGACTATGCAATATCGCCATGTCCCGGTCATGGTCAAAGAGGTCATTGACTATCTAAACTGTTCATCTGGCAAGGCATATGTGGATGGTACCTTAGGGGGGGGTGGCCATGCTCAAGCTATTTTGGATGCCATTGGTGCAGAAGGCTGTCTGGTCGGCATCGACCGAGACCCGGATGCGATTGCCTATGCCGGAGAATCCTTCCATCGATATAAACCGAACGTTCAAATCTTTCACGATAACTATACCAATCTTCCACAAATTCTTTCCCGGTTGCATATTGCCGGGGTGGACGGGATTTTGCTCGATCTGGGGCTCTCCCTGTACCAACTGGAGGGAAGCGGTCGAGGTTTCAGCTTCATGAGGGAAGAGCCTTTGGATATGCGGATGAATCCGGAGCAGGGCCGAACGGCTGAAGCAATTGTGAACAGGTTATCGGAAAAAGAGCTTGCAGACACAATCGGAAAAATAGAGGCATTTCAGATAGCCGGCGTTTTTGACGAACTTCATTATAGAAAGGTTTTAAAACGCAACAACCTGACTCCTGAAGAGTTCGAGGATAATCAGAGAAAACTTATTTTAACAGAAAAGTTAAGAGCCCTTATATTAGGCAGCATCAAGGTTTCAGACAGCGAAGCTATGGAATGGTATAATTGGAGCAATGCATCTGTAA
>JAIWDV010000078.1:0-7276 GCA_048632525.1 Bacteroidales bacterium
AGAAATGCTAAGGGCTCGCTTTCTGAAATCAAAAAAGCTCCTTTCCGTTCCAAACATATATTGGACATCTTTTATTTTTGCATCCCCTGCAAACGAAAAGCAAAATTTCAGTAAGTGCTATAAAACAAGATATCCAAAAGATGATGAAAAAGGTTATGTTTTTCCAAAGCCAATACTGAGGAAATAAGAGAAGGGCTAACAGGGCTACTGATGTCCAAAAAATATCCCAAAAGGTATAATGGCCCTGTTTCCTTGGCGGGAGTAATTGTGACAACCTCCCTGGAAATATATGCCTGCATGAATCTAATCGGCAAATACACTTTGCGCAGAAGGAATATAGGATTATTGGTGGTGAAAGAAAAATGATGGCAATATACCACAATCCCATAACAAAGGACTCGTTCAGTACAGATAATAGCCCTACTATGATTGATAAAATGATTAAGAAGAGACTGAAAATACCGTGAAATCTGTTTTTCATTTAGGCTCCTCCTTTATTGGTTGGATGGTCAGCTAATAGATTATGCCTCATGATTTCTCAACAACCAGCCACTGGATCCAACGAAATGGTGCGCCCGGATTAAACCCAAATAGCTGCAAGCTCCAATAAATCCTATCGCTTCACTTTTATTAACACTAACATGTTTCCAATTAGTATCAAAGCTACGCCAATAAAAGCATATAATGTCCATGTATATTCTTCAAAAATTGTTGACAATATTAATGCAATAACCGGAATTATTAAGGTTACATAAGCCGCTTTATCTGCACCGATTTTACCAAGCAATGTAAGATAGCAAGTAAAAGCGATTATAGAACCGAAAATGGATAAATACAAAAGAGAACCTATATAGGCATAGGAAATCTCAAAACTAAAATGTTTACCCATTATTAGGGAAATGATTAACATAAACAGAGCGCCGTACATCATTCCGAATGCATTTGTTTGAATGACCGGTAAGTTTATTTTTTGATTATGCACGGAAGTTATATTTCCTAATGAAGCAGTTAATGCCCCTAAGCCGGCTATTACTAAGGCTAACGAATTATCACTTGACAGGCTAAACGAGAGAAGTTCCTGTTTAAATACTAATCCGATCCCAACAATACCTAAAGCCGCACCGGCAATTACCCGTACTCGAATGGGGGAACCTATAAATATTGCCCCGTTAAAAATATTAAAAAAAATAATCATTGAAAATATCACAGCTACTAATCCGCTTGGAAGATGAACTTCTGCCAGATATACAAGCCAATAATTTATCCCAAACAGAAAAAATCCTTGCAGGGCAAAAAAAAGATGTTCTTTGACATTGTATTTTAAATTCAACCCGCTGATTCGACAAAAAAGAAGTAAAATAAAAGACGCTAAAATAAAACGGTATGAAACTGAAATTATTGGATCAACCAATCCAAGCTGAAATTTAATCACCAGCCAGGTTGATCCCCATATAATTGCAGAGGCTGAAAATAGAATAAAATTTTTCAAGTCTTATCTCTAAACAGTCATGTTCGAGTTGCTATTACGACTCCAGTCGCTATCATCACACCCCCAGCGGTTCGATTGAGTCGCCGAACTGCCTTTCGGTTTGTAAATATCTGCCGAGCGCGGCTCGCAAGAAACGCATATATCCCCAAGACACTCGCTACGACAGTAGTAACAATAGCCACTACTACCATCAAGTCGATCAGTGTAAGAAGTGACAAATCAAGGAAGGTAGGCAAAAAACCACAATAGAAAAGAATCACTTTTGGGTTAGACAGTGTTATAACAAGGCCACTCGTGAAGTTCCCCCACCCCAGACCAGTGCGTTTTCCGTACTTGCCTGAAGCAAGTTCAGGTTTTTTAACCCAGAGTTTTACACCTAAAAAGACTAAATAGGCTCCCCCACATATTTTCACAACTAAAAACAAATCACCCAATGCTTGAGCTATCATTGAAAGCCCGAAAGTGGCGAGGAGCAAAAAAATAATGTCGCCAAGAATAATTCCACAGATTACAGCGAGAGCTGGTCGAAAACCTGAAGCCAGGGATCTGGCAACTGTAGCAAATACTCCTGGTCCTGGACTTGCTGCCAGAACCATTATTGCCAGGGAAAGCCCAATTATTGAATAAAGTGTCAATGTAATTTCCTACTTTTGTTTAGCCAGTTCCTTCTGATATGCCTTCCAACCGGGACACCATTTCGTGTGCCATTGCCAGAGCCTGGCAATTAGCGATCCAGGTTTCTTTTCAGCATAGCTGTGTAATTTACAGACTTCGCAACGAGATGTCATTTACTGCACCTCCTTTAATAGCCCTGTCTTATATAGCGTGTTAACCCATCGGAATATCTCATCAACAGTGAAGTTACCATACATTACATAATGCTGATATCACTCAGCCGAGGATGCGGTAGACGATGATTGGCTTGGAGTATCCCTTGACCAGACGGGGCGATTGCTTTTCCATGTGGCAGGAACCCACCATCTGTTCCACCGTTTCCTGGCTGGCCAGGATATCGCAACCCAGTTCCTTGGTCAACCCCTGTATACGCGAGGCAACATTGACCGTGTTGCCAATAAGGGCATAGGCCGATTGCTCCTCGCTTCCGGAATTCCCGGACAAGACTTTCCCGGAATGAATGCCAATGCCGTGGGAAAAGGCAGGTTTGCCCTGGTTGGAGCGCTCCAGATTTATCTCCTCAAGTGCCTTGCGCATCTCAAGGGCTGCCCGCACAGCCGCCTCTGCATGATCTTCAAAGCGCACTGGTACGCCAAATACGGCCTCGATCTCGTCACCCACGAACTGAAGCACAAGACCTTTGTGTCGGCGTATGGTCCGATGCATGACCGTGAAATAGGTCCGCATGCTGGCGATGACCTCCTCGGGTTGATTGTTTTCAACAAAGGGAGTGAAGTCGCGCAGATCTGAGAACATGACCGTGGCCTCTCGCCGTTCACCCTGCAGTGGAATGCGACCGGCGAGGATCTCGTCTCGGATCTCAGGAGTGACGTATTTACCAAAGGCTGTTCTGATCATATCACGCTCGGCAAGGCCTTTGATCATTGCGTTTCCGGCGTCGCCCAATATGCCGATCTCATCATTGCCTGTGACCTGGATACGGGAATTGAAATCCCCCGCCTGGATTTTTTCCACATTTGAAAGCATATTGTTTATAGGGGTCACAATGGATCTGCTCACCATCCTGTTGAGAGTCCCGGTGGCAAAGAAGAAGACGCCGAACAGGATCAGGGTGAAGGTGATTATCCCGCGACCATAGTCCACGGCAGATATGACAGTCGGATCAACCTGCCATTGCAAGGTGAGAAGG
Organism: Bacteroidales bacterium; assembly: GCA_048632525.1. Taxonomy (GTDB): domain Bacteria; phylum Desulfobacterota; class DSM-4660; order Desulfatiglandales; family Desulfatiglandaceae; genus 4484-190-2. The sequence goes on from JAIWDV010000078.1 coordinate 3,315, forward strand.
GTGACCACCAGTATGGTCATGGGCACCAGGCTACCGAACCTGTAAGACATTCTTATGCGCCTGGAAATGGAGATCCGGGCCGCTCCCTTCATATCAGCCAGGTGGCCTTTAGGGAAAAACAAGGGGATAAGCCGCTTGCGGGAATGGGACTCAATCCCGAAAAAGACAATAGCCGATGAGATAAGACCAACCATGCTGGCCCTAATGGAGAATACCACCGCAGCTTGAGTGTCCATACGGCCGGCCAGATAAGCAATGAAAAAGATTATGGCCGGGGCCAGGATCCAAATACCCAGGTTAATTGGGATAAAGATGAAAGGCAGGTTGAGCAGCCTTCGCCTGGCCTTTTCCTCCAGATCGGCTGGTGGGTCCTGGCCTGTGCGGATGAATGTCAGATAGGTGGCAATTGGTCTCAAGATCAGATGCATCGCGGTAAAGAGGGGAAGGAAGGTCACAACGATAATGAAAATCAGGCGTATCCCAGCTTTTAATCCAAGTTCGACTGCGTCCATCTGGGGCAGACTCCCGAGGCTATCGAGGACAAAACTCAGGGGCGTGGCCAGGTTAAGCACAAAGACCATGGCTATGCCAATCATAGTGGCCATCTCTCCAATTAAATAGAAGCCTCTCAGGGAGATTGGGGCCGCCTCGGGACAAGTGGAACGCTGTGCTTCGTGCATCTCAGCCATGACTACCTCTTATTGTTTAAAATATTTTAGTTTTCCCGCCTTCTATTGGGCCATATGATACTCATTGATTTTTTATACAATATATGGCATATGGCACAAAATAGATATCGACATATGGCATCTTTTTATTGCCATATGGCGTTATCGTGGCGGGATGCCATTTCCGAGACGTTAATTACCTCATTCCTTCAGGTATTTCATCCAAATATGAGCTAATACCCCGGAAATACCTCCTGAGCCATTCTGCGATAAGAAACATTTCAATACCTGCAGTGGTCAGCTTAATCCACCAGACAGACTGGATTCCCCAGCCAAAAAGTCCCGGCAATGTAAAGACCAGGCATGCAAAAAGGACATTGTCAAAGACTGCAGCAATAAAAACGGGATAGGTTTTACCAAAACCCTGAAACACGGCAGACATGGTCATGATAGTTCCTACGATCACGGTCCCTAATGACATAATCGTGAGATAAATAACACCGTAGTGAATGACATCTTTATCATTGCTGAATATTCCGATTAAAATGCCCGGAAAAACCCGGCATAAAACGGTTCCTGATATCATAATTCCACAGGAAATCGCCCACCCTGTCCAGAAGGTCGTGGTTATCCTTGACTGTTTCCCTGCTCCATAGTTTTGACCAACGATCGCTGCCATGGCCGAAGTAACGGCGACCACCGGCATATATATGGTCTGGAGAATACGGAACCCAATCCCTATGGAGGCCAAAGCCGCGGTGCCGAATACACTCACGACCCGGTATGTTATTAACATGTTTAGGGCAAGCAGGAAATAGGTCAAACCCGCAGGAAGTCCGATCGCCAGACTCTTTTTTATAATGCTTAGATCCAGTTGCCAGGGCCCTTTTATCTTTAGATGTTGACCTTTTATAAAGATCATATAGGCATATATTCCAATACTGACGAGCTGGGACAAAAGTGAGGCAATTGCCGCACCTCGTACTCCGAGACGAGGGAAACCCAGAAGGCCGAAGATCAGGAGAGGATCCAGGATAATGTTAAGGATCGTGGATAGGACCATTATGATCATGGGTGTCTTTGTATCTCCCATACCACGGTAACAGGCGCCTATTACGTGAAGCATAAGTACAAAGAAAAAAGAGATGGAAAAGACCTGAAAATATTCTACTCCCCACTCCAAAGACTGCCCTGTTCCGCCAAAAAAATCGATGTAAGGACGGGCAATGGACAATCCCACAAGAGTAGCGGCAATGCCAACCAAAATAGCAAAAATGAGACTCTGTTTGTATATCTTCCCTGCCTCCTCATAGTCCCTCCTTCCAAATGCCTGGGCAATGAGGGCCATGCCCCCGATCCCGAGGACAAATGAGAGGCCCAGGATCACAAAGAAGGCATTGCCGGAAATGGAGACTGCTGCCACGGCGTCAGGCCCTAAACGACCTACAAAATATAGGTCTACCATAAGATAGAGGGCGAACATGAGCATAGAAAAGACTATGGGGCCGGAAAGCCTGAGTAATTGCTTTGGAATGGAACCTGTAGTAAGGTCTATGCGGGCAGTCGATTTCATATATTACGCCACAACGTATTAGTGCAGTCGTTTTATTGACAGGATATTTTTTTCAGACGACAATAGTAAGAGGTTCTTTTCGTTCTCTGGATGCATGTCTGAGAATACTGTTCATAACCATTTTTACTATCGGATTGGCCTTAGCAACTTTTGCTTTTTGCATACAACTCCTAACACATGCCATGCACCCTATGCACTGGTTTTTAGCCGCCCTACTCAGATACATACCTGTGTCAGGCGATAGTAAACCAACAGGGCAGTTTTTCGCACACTTTCCACATTGTACGCATAGTTTTGCAATGTATGCAGGTTTGAGAGCTGAGTATTTGTCAGACTTGGAGATGTTGTCAATTTGAATTGGAATATCTTTAAGACTCAAGTATTTGGTCGCGCTTAAGCTGCTTTCCCCAAGCCTACGAGCTTTCTCAATGTCTGATTCGTCCGGTCTCCCCATTGCAACAGGTACTATATCTGAATATGAGTGTTGGCCAATGAACGCACCAACAGCGGTAACACCAAAACCATTTTCGGAAAGAATTTCCACCATACGGTAAAGAGCAATTCCATAGTCCCGATTGCCATAAACAACAATTGCACTGCATTCTTTTCCATTTCCGCCAATGGCCCTGAGACACTCCATGGCTTGAAGCGGAAGCTTGCCGGAATGAACAGGGGTGCCGACAATTAAATGATCTATATTTGCTGTAACTGTATTTGGATTAGCGATTATTTCCGCTCGGGTATCCGGAACAGTCATGTCCAGCGTTTGCGGGTCCTTTGCACCCATTCCCAAAGCTACGGCTCTACATATCTTTTTTGTCGTACTTGTTGGAGAGAAATACAGAATTCCTATACGTTTAGTCATGTTATCCTCCTATTTCCGTAGGTTTCTTCTTTTACATATATCTCAATATCTCCGATACCACCGTCATTCCAAAGTTGAAACTACTTCAGCCCCAACCTCACCACCCCCGAATAACGTTTGGGGGTATCCCTGGCGTTTCTGTGTTTTAAATCTTCTGATGTTTTTCATCTCATTTATACCTCGTACTCCACAGGTCTAATCATCGGTATCAAAGTGCGCCTCAATGAAGTGGAATGCGGTATAGATAAGCCAAACTCATCACTAAGGCGGGGATAAGATACAGATAGACAATTCTTGGCACGAGTTTCATTCCTTTGGTGTACTTTATAAGTGCGAACAGCGAAATCCATGCAATAATACTAAAGAATGTATACAACGGCGGCGCCCCCGAGAATTGCTCAAATAGGGTGCCAATTGAGCTAAGTATCATAATAATCCAACTCAACACAAATAATACGAAGAATGAAACCGGAAGCCAATAGTCTGTAAACACAGCCATGCCTATAACGCCGAGTTGATCAAGCATCCCGTGTAAAACATGCACAAAAAACAGACATAAAATAATTGAAACCAAGATTTTATCTCTTTTTGTCAGTTCCAGTTTTACTACTACAGATACAAGCAATGCGAATAATGCGACCATATACATGTAAGTTATAAATTCAACAAGATTGAGATATAGAATCATATCTTCAGTTATGTTAAGAGATGGAAGATAACTAAAATAAATGCTGCGGGCAAAAAATAAACACAAAGCGATTGAAATTAAGATTTTATCTCTTTTTGTCAGTTTCACTTTTATTACCCGCCTTTAATCTCACTTTTATCTATGCTTGTGTCTAACTCCACCATACTG
>JAIWDV010000079.1:0-7152 GCA_048632525.1 Bacteroidales bacterium
CGATCTGGGGCGCATGAATAAAATCATCTCAGTCAGCGTGACGGACCGCCTGGCAGTTGTTCAACCCGGTGTGGTCTATGCAGACCTGGAAAGGGCCCTGGCACCACATGACTTCTTTTTTCCACCTGACCCTGCAAGCGGCACGGTTGCCACCCTGGGCGGTAACGTGGCCACCAATGCCGGCGGAATCAAAGGCGCTAAATACGGCACGACCAAGGATTATGTCCTTTCCCTTCAAGTAGTACTCCCCGATGGTCGGGTTATGCGCACAGGATCCAAGTGTATGAAAAGCTCTTCGGGTTATGATCTGACCAAGCTTTTTGTCGGTTCTGAAGGAACATTGGGAGTAGTAACCGAGATAACCCTCAAGATTAATCCCAAGCCATCGCTGACCTCCACTGCCATGGCCACTTTTGAAGACCTGGAGGATGCGGGACGGGCCGTGAGCGAAATCATGCACTCCGGAATCCTGCCAAGCGCGCTCGAGGTAGTTGATCAGCAGACCCTTATTGCCATCAACCAGAATACCGATTTGAATCTGCCGGAGGTAGAAGCAATCCTGATAGCCGAGACTGATGGACACACTCGGGAGGAGACCCAGTTCCAATTGAACAAGGTCATAGAAATATTCAAGAAAAACAATGCCTCCACTGTAAAACAGGCCGCGACCAAAGAAGAGGCAGAAGCGCTGTGGACGGCCCGCAAATCTGCGTATGCGGTTATGTCCCGGATTAACAACAGCCTCGCTGTCGAAGACCTTTCTGTGCCCATGTCCAAGGTCCCTAACATACTTAAGACGATCTCCGATCTTGCAAAAAAGTATGATCTCAAGATTCCTACCGTGGGTCACGCAGGAGACGGCAATCTCCACCCCACCATCAGTTATGACAGCACAAATCCCGATGAGGTAAAGCGCGTTGAACAGGCCTCGGCAGAGCTGTTTGAGAAGGTTATTGAACTGGGTGGCACACTGACGGGCGAACACGGCATAGGTCTGGCAAAGGCACCATTCATGACCATGGAACATGATCCTGTGGCCATGGATGTGATGCGTTCCATAAAGAAATCATTTGATCCAAACAATATTCTTAATCCTGGCAAGATGGCACTGGATGTTTGAGAAAGCTCATAGCTTATGGCTTACAGCAAACTCGAAAAAATATCTTATAGACTGTGAGCTTACAGCTTTTAGCTGTGAGCTGTTTGAGGAGATAATCTATGGAAGCCAAATATGATTTTGAAAGAAAATACCGCGATCAGGTTCTCAGGTGCTCGAACTGTGGCTTCTGCCGGGCAGTATGTCCTGTCTTTGGGACAACTCTTCGCCCTGCATTGAATGCCAGGGGTAAGATGCTCATTCTCAAGGAAGTCATGGATGGGACCATAGACTTGAACGACGAGCTTATTGAAACCTTATTTCAGTGCACCACATGCGCTGCCTGCGCAGAAAGTTGCCCCTCCGGCGTAAACGTGCCCGACATCATCAAACAGGTGCGAAAGGATATGGTCAATATCGGTTCCTGTCACCCAGCGTTCAAAGGAATGAACGAGGTGCTCAAGAAACACACCAACATCTACGCGGAAGACGAACCCGAAGATTTTGAGAGAGAACGAAACAAAAAGGCCGAATACGTGTATTTTATAGGATGCGTGGGTTCTTTTCGGGAAGATGAAGCCACCCTGGAAACCCTCGATCTTCTGGATCGTCTCAACGTGGATTATACCCTGATTGATGAAGTCTGTTGCAGCGGTGTGCTGGAGGATGTGGGATATGACATGAACGAGGATCTTGTGAGAAAAAATATGGATACGATCCTGGCCACGGGGGCCAAGACTGTAATAACCGGCTGCCCCTATTGCTCGCGGACTTTCAACAACAAACCCCAGTATGCTGAACTTAAGGAGAAGGGGATCAAGGTCCTTCACATCACTCAATTCCTGAAAGATTTTGACTTTGGTGTCACGACGGACAAGTTAGTGACCTACCATGATCCATGCGACCTGGGAAGGCACTGCGGTATTTATGAAGAGCCAAGAGAGATCATCAGGAAGATTGCGCCAAACTTTGTGGAGCTGCGCCACAACCGTGTTGATTCCCTCTGTTGCGGGGCCGGTGGTGGTGTAAGGGGCGCCTATGCCAAGAATTCTATTGCCATGGCACGCCGCAGGTTGGAGGAGGTTGAGGAAGTCGGTGCCGAGGTGGTGCTGACAGAGTGTAATTCCTGTGTGCACAACCTTGCCAATGCCAAATTGCGCAAGCAGAAGTTCAAGATTTACAATATATCTCAATTTGTTAATGAATTGATGGAAGAAGCTGAGTAGAAAAAAAGGAGGTAAGCGAGTGGAAATTCAAGGGTACAATATGCCGGATGACTTGCACTACGAGGAGAATCATTTTTGGGTAAAGGAAGAAGGAGATCTCCTGGTCATGGGAATGGATGACTTTGCACAGGTAATGGCCGGGGAGGTCGTGTATATCCAGCTTCCTGATGAGGGAAAGAGGGTGAAAGTAGGCAAGAAATTTGCCAAGATAGAATCCGGCAAATGGCTGGGGAAGGTCTATGGACCTGTCAATGGAGAGCTGGTAGCAGTAAATGAAGAACTGGAAATGAACCCGGGCTTAATCAATGATGACTGCTACGGCAAGGGCTGGATGTACAAGATCAAGCCGGATGATAAGGGAGAACTCGCCAACCTGATCTATGGGCCGGAGGCGGTTGAAAAGTGGCTCTTGGCAGAAATTGAGAAATACGCGGAAGAGTAGACAGCGGAAGAGTAGGCAGTATGGAGTAGGCAGTAAGCAGTAAAATGTTTCGGTATTCTTACCACTTGTTGAAATTGGGGCACGTTTTGTGACGGGCAATTTACGACCTACGAATAGTAAGCAGTGAGGATTAGTGGAGTGGCATTGTGCCTACTGCCTACTGCTTACTCCCTACTTATTATGGAGCTGAGCTTACATGTCCAACCAGGATTACAGCGTCCGGCAGATTTTAGAGATGGAGGCCTGTACCAACTGTCAGGTCTGTGCGGATGTGTGCCCCGCGGTCTCCGCCTCCCATGACGGGGAATTGTCCGGTGTCTTTCGCATAAAGGGACTCAAGCAGATTCTTAAAAGCCGGACAGGGCTTTTCCGCAGGCTTTTTGGGAAAAAAGGGCCCACTGAGGAACAATGGAAGCACTACAGTGACACGGTCTTTCGATGTACGCTCTGTGGTAATTGCCAGGAAATCTGCCCGGTTGGTATCCACCTTAAGGACTTATGGCTGTCTCTCAGACAGGACCTTGTTCATTCAAAATCTTACCCCAAAAAAATTGAGATGATTCGGGATAACCTGGAGGAAAGCCGGAACGTCTTTGCAGAAGATAACGAAGAGCGGGCCGATTGGGTTGAGGACATGCGCGATGCCCCGGAACATGGTTATCTCAAGGATAAGGCCGAGATAGTCTATTTTACAGGTTGCGTTGCATCCTATTTCCCGCTTGCCCAGAAGATTCCCATGGCGCTGGCGGAGATTTTAGATGTAAGCGGTGTAGACTTCACTCTCATGGGCGAGGATGAATGGTGCTGTGGTTTTCCCATGCTGGGGGCAGGATTAAAGGATATGTTTCAGGAGTTCATGGATCATAACCTTGAGGCGGTCAGTGAAAAAGGGGCCAGGGAGGTAGTCTTTGCGTGCCCTTCCTGTTACCAGATGTGGCGTGAATACTATCCCCACAAGTTTCAGATTACCCACGCTACTCAGTTCCTGATGAAATTGATCCAGGATAAAAGGGTCCCTCTTCAAGAGCTTCCATTGAAAGTCACCTATCATGATCCGTGCGATTTGGGGCGAGGGGCCCGGGTGTTTGATGAACCGAGACAGGTCATCCGTTCTATTCCGGGCGTTGAGTTTGTAGAACTCCCTCAAAATCGAGAGAATTGCCAGTGTTGTGGGGGTGGCGGTAACCTCGAGATGATAGATGCAAAACTTTCTGCAGAGATTGCCAAGCGGAAGATCGAAGAGGTGCTGAGCACCGGCGCTGAGGCTGTCGTCACATCCTGCCAGCAATGTGTAAGGACCATGATGACCTATGTGAGGAGGAACAAGGTCCCCCTTGATGTTTTGGATATCACACAGCTTATCCACAGGGCGCTTAAGACCGAGCACAAAAAATAATAAGGAGGCTTAATCGTGAAACTTTACAACCTGGGGAAGGTTCCCTGGGATGAATCGCAGTTAATTTACCATGCACTTGCTGCCCTGGGAAGAGAGGCTCTCTCTTTGGTCTCTCCATCAACGCCGTATGTATGTATTGGCTTCCATCAAGATGTGGAGCAAGAAGTGGACCTTGACTTCTGTGAGTCCAATGGTATTCCAGTCTTCCGGCGAGATCTGGGTGGAGGGGCAGTTTATTTAGATGGCGATCAGCTATTTTTTCAACTCATCCTGCACAAAAACAATCCGGAAGTTCCCAAAAGGAAGGAGGCATTCTATGAAAAATTCCTGCAGCCGGTTATTAATGTGTATCGGAGAATAGGAATTCCTGTAGAATATAAACCTATTAATGATCTGATCGCTGGGACGCGCAAGATATCCGGCACTGGAGCCGCCGAGATGGGTGACTGCATTGTCTTTGTGGGAAATCTGATCGTCGACTTTGACTATGAAATGATGGCGAGGATTTTGAAGGTGCCGGATGAAAAGTTTCGTGACAAAGTGCATAAGACACTTAAAGACAATCTTTCCACCATCCGGCGTGAGCTCAAAACAAGTGAGGCAAAAAAGTGGAATGATAAACGCCTAAACACTCTCATGGCAGAAGAGTTCCAAAAGCTGCTTGGGCCGATGGAACCATGCAAAAAGGATGGAGTCCTGCAGGAGAAAATTGATGAGCTACGTCTACACATGCTGACCGATGAATGGCTTTTTCAGAAAGGCGGAAAGCGGGTTTCAGGTCGTGACGTCAAGGTTAGTGCAGGAACAAAAGTGCTACACCGGGTTCACAAGGCGCCTGGCGGGCTAATAAGGACAGATTTCGAGGTGACAGAAAGCAGGTTCGGGGACATCTCCATATCTGGAGACTTTTTTTGTTTTCCCGAAAAAGGTATCAGCCGACTGGAATCAAAACTTAAAGGCAACCCAGTTGAAGAAACCCTCGGCCTGCTGAAAACATTCTATTCGGAAGAAAATATTGAAACGCCGGGCATTACGATTGAAGACTGGATGGAAGTGTTGAAAGTCAATAAACATTAGTAATGCGACTCTTTCATTACAAACCTTTGTTTCCTATGATTTTGTGCAGAGCTTGACATTGTCAAAAAGCCTTATGATTTCTCATATGCTAACACAAGCCAGGGAAATGTCCTGGGAGAACTTAGGGAAGCGTATTACCTTTTTTCTCCCGGGGATTTTTTGCTACAATGGTATTTTCGGCAGGTATCCGGCCATCTCTATTACAGGGAGTCAATGTGCGCTTCAATGTGATCATTGCCAGGGGAAAATCTTGGAGCCAATGATTTCCGCAATGACCCCGGACCTCCTGATAGAAAAATGCGTCCGCCTCGCTGAGAGGGGCAATCACGGCGTCTTGATCAGTGGCGGCTGCGATGAAAAAGGGCGTTTGCCGTGGGAAAAGTTTATCCAAGCCATAAAAAAGGTAAAAGAGCTGACCAGTCTATACATCTCGGTACACAGTGGTCTGATCGATTATGAAACAGCCCTCCGGCTTAAAGAAGCAGGTGTTGACCAGGCCCTTATAGATGTTATAGGCGATGATGATACATACCGGGACATTTATCACGTTGACTTTGGCGTCTCCGAGATTATGTCTTCCATGGAATCTTTGCAAAAGGCCAACTTGCCTGTTATCCCCCATATTGTGTGCGGGCTACACTACGGAAAGATCAAAGGCGAGAAGAAGGCCGTTGAAATGATAGCTCAGTTTGACGTGGAACAGGTAGTCATCGTTTCATTGATGCGAATTCCCGGGACTCCTGTAGAGACCGCAAAGTCGCCAAGTGCGGAAGAGGTCGCGGAAATCATTGCCGAAACACGGTTCAAATTACCCGGGGCGCAAATCAGTTTAGGCTGTGCAAGGGAAAGAGGTAATACCCGCATGGAACTGCTTGCCATTGATGCCGGGGTAAATCGCATGGTCATACCCTCTGAAGAGGCCATCAGACGGGCCGAGGACTATGGATTGGAAATAAGATATCAGAGGACCTGTTGTTCGGTGTCAAAGGATTTTTCGGGACAGGAATGGCAGTCATAAACTTGACACCCGGCAACCTCTTGCCTATACTGCCGCAGTCTGAAAAATTCGACCTGTGTGGTTAGATTCAATCATCAAATCATATTTAAAAGGAGGTAAGAAATGAACATAAATGCAAATGATTTCAGAGACATTGATCCTGGGGAACGAATACTAATGGGGCCGGGCCCAGGCAGTGTGCCCCCTCGTGTGCTGCAGACTCTGTCTGCCCCATGTGTTGGATACCTCGATCCTTATTTCTTCTCGGTCATGGATGACACACAGCGCCTGCTGAGATATGTTTTCCAGACCGAAAATGCCTTGACACTACCCGTGTCAGGTACTGGTATGTCCGGAATGGAAACCACCATTGTCAACACGGTTGAGCCGGGTGACGAGGTTGTGGTATGCGTCAGTGGTTTCTTTGGGGCGCGGATAGGCGAAATCGTCGACCGCGTTGGGGGAAAAGTTGTCCGGGTTGATGGCGAGTGGGGAAGGGCCATTGATCCGGATGTGGTTCGCAAGGCGGTAAAGGGCAGAAATCCAAAAGTGCTTGCCGTTGTCCATGCGGAAACATCTACAGGGGCGTGCCAGCCCATCCAGGACCTTAAAGGCATTGCCCGTGAGTGCGGGGCCCTCTTTCTGGTGGATATGGTTACTTCACTCGGAGGGATGGAAGTCTCGCTTGACAAGATGGGGATCGACGTGGCCTATAGCGGTAGCCAAAAATGCCTTTCCTGTCCACCCGGCCTCTCCCCCATATCCTTTAGCCCTGCCGCTGTTCAGGCGCTTGAAAACCGGAAGAGCCCGGTTGTCAGCTTCTATCTGGACATGGGTATGGTGAGTCGATACTGGGGAGATGAAAGGAAGTACCATCACACGGTCCCCATTAATATGATCTATGCTCTCCGTGAGGCA
>JAIWDV010000080.1:0-7105 GCA_048632525.1 Bacteroidales bacterium
GCTCCGAGCAGGCAGAGAAGGCGTCAGTTGCAACGGAGACTCTCCTTTGGGGCTGTCCTATAACGAATTTCAAGGCTACGCTGCCGTTCAATAGAATGATGCAGTTTTTTGCGGCCTTTAAAAAGAGACCCCGCGGTCCTGCCAGATGAAAGCCGTAATTAGAATTGCTGAGAATCCAGGCCATGTGAACCTTGCAAAAGATAAAAACATATCCAAAAAAAATCATGGACACAAGAATAAAAAAAAACTATACCCTAACATTGAGCCACCGTAGCTCAGATGGTAGAGCACCTCACTCGTAATGAGGATGTCTGCGGTTCGACTCCGCACGGTGGCTCCAGTAAAAACCCGGGTCCAAAGGACCCCGGCTTTGGTTATCACCAGAGGGAATTTGACTTTTTGGGGAGGAAGTGCAGATGGATGAACTCCGGGACTATTTTTTATGCGATAGCTGTGCGAATAAGCACTTCAAGCGTATCTACAATTTTTCACTTCGTTTCCACGGGGTTAACTTTTCCGATGATCTAATCTATGATCAGCTAACAGATGAAGTGTATCAGTGCACTAAATGCCATAAGACCTTCACGAAAAAGCAAGTGGAATATGGCTTGGCAGAAATTAAAAAAAAGCGGAAAAAGGATTATATGGATTCTGCCTCTTTCTGATAGAATTGCAATTTGTAAGAGCCCAACTCAATTGTGTCATAATCGTTTAATTGCACACTGTCCTTGATTACCTGTCCGTTAACCTTCAATTTTGTCATCCCACCTGTAAATGTGATGGTATAGCCAGACGGCCGCTTGCTGATTGCAGCAGCGGTGTCCCCCATAAAAAGCCCGGAGAGTTTAACCTCACAATTGTCTGCTTTACCTATTCTGGAAAGTTTTTTTATTAATTTGACCTCGCCTATCTCAGAGCTGCCCAAAAAGGACAAAACCCCAATTTTCTTAATGCCTTGACCGGCTGCAGTTTCCTGTTTAGCAAGGAGTTCACGCTGCTGGGCAGTGTCCAGTATCATGGTTTCATCAATGCCACTTTGTTCTGCCCTATCTGTTTCAGAAGACAGAAAAAGGATAACATGTTTTCCTATTTGGATTTTGTCTCTGTCCTTAAGGCTATGGGATACAATTTTCTTATCATTTACAAATGTGCTGTTTGTACTCTGAAGATCAGTTAGGATAAACTTGGAGCCGACCTTGTCGATCTTGGCATGATGCCCTGAAACGGCCAGATTATCGATTTGGATATTGTTTTCAGGGTTTCGGCCAATGGTCATACTTTCCCTTAAAAAGGGGAATTCTTGCATTACCTGGTCCTTAAACATTAAAATAAGTTTGGCCATAATTTGTCCCTTTTTGTTTTACTTCATCTTATATCAGCATATTTACTTATAAAATAGCAATATAGAATATCATCAAGACTTAAAAATCTTTGTCGCTTTTTGTGTGGTTGTCAGCATATCAGCAAGAAGGCTCCCCATTTTCTTAAAAGGATCGGATTTCGACTTTTCAATGTCTGACAGGTACACTGAAACAACTGTCGTATTGTCATGCGCCCCTCTTGTGAGAGCCTTATCTATGAAATTTTGGCATAGTACCTCAGGATCATCCTCTGCCACCACCATCTGTTGTATTTCATCATCTGATACCAGATCGGTCAGACCATCACTGCACAAAATGAAGCGGTCGTTGCTTGAAGGTTCGATTTCAAAAACCTCTGCCTCCAGGTGTATGGCAGAGCCCAGATTGCGGGTCAGAACGTGTCTCAAAGGAGACTGTTTGGCCTCTTCATCTGTCATGATGCCCATTTCAACCTGTTCAGCCACGATGGAGTGATCTTTGGAGAGCCTTTCAATCTTCCCGTTCCTCACCATATAGATGCGGCTGTCTCCCACATTGGCAGTGATGATCAGATCAGGCATAACGGCCAAGACTACCACGGTTGTTCCCATGCCATTGTAATCTGTATGCTCTGCGGCCATTTCATGGATAACTTTATTGGCCAGCCGAATGCTGCTTTGTATATAGTTCCCGATTTTAGAGAGTGAGGGGTCGGGATATTCAAAAAGATCTTCCTCCGGGGCGTCTGAGTCGAACCATTTTTTGTAGCTCTTATTGATAAGGTCTACAGCCACCCGGCTGGCAACTTCTCCAGCTAAATGCCCCCCCATGCCGTCTGCAACAACAAAGAGCCCCGTTTTCGTATCTGTAGAAAAGCTGTCCTCATTTAGCTCTCTCTTTAAACCTACGTCCGTAAGGCCTGCAGCCTTGGCTATTGTTGATTTCATATACACCTCAAAAAAGGAATTCCACAAATCAGATGCTTATTTCATACTGTTCCACATGAAAGTCTCTTTTGGCAATGATGGTGATTCGCTTCTTCAACCTTTTCTCCAGGTCAATGATGGATTCCTGCTCATCTTCTCTGAGAACAGCGTCAATCTCCGGGTTGACCAGGACATAGACATTTCCCCCTTCTTCAGAAGCCGGGCACTCTCTTTCCAGATCTCTGAATAACTCGTAGCAGATCGTTTCTTTGGATTTGACCGTTCCTCTCCCTTCGCAATAGAAGCAGGGCTCGGTCAGCAACCTGTTTAGGTTGGCACGAGTTCTTTTTCGCGTCATTTCAATCAGCCCTAAGTCCGACATATGGAGAATGGTAGATTTGGCCTTATCCTTTTTAAGCGCCTCCTTTAGCGCCATAAAAACGCGTTCCCGATTTGGTTTCTTTTCCATATCTATAAAGTCGATAACTATAAGGCCACCTATGTTTCTAAACCGCAACTGGTATGCAATCTCTTTGACTGCCTCCAGATTTGTTTTCAAAATAGTTTCCTCTGGATTCCTTTTACCCACATAGCTCCCGGTATTGACATCAATGGCAGTGAGGGCCTCTGTCATTTCAATCACAATATACCCCCCCGATTTCAGCCAGATCTTGTTGTGGAGGGCACGAGAAATCTCCATTTCAATCCCAAAGGCGTCAAAAATAGGCTCAGAGCCCTCATACAATTTTACAGAATACCTCAATCTGCTTTCAAAGGCCAGAATAAACTCCATAATACTCTCGTATTCTTCCATCGAGTCAATAATGAGACGGTCCACCTCCCTTGTAAATAGATCTCGAACGGCTCGCAGAGAAATCGATAAGTCCTTGTGTAACAGCTCAGGATTTGATCTCTTTTCCATTTCCACCTGAATATTGGCCCAAAGCTTTACGAGAAATTCCATCTCGGATTGAAGTTTTTCTTTGGACGCACTTTCACCGACTGTCCTGACGATGAACCCGAGCTCGCTGGGCCTTATTTCTTCAATGATCCCTCTAAGCCTCTCTCTCTCCTCCCTGTCCTCTATCCTGCGGGAAATACCGATGTGGTTTACGGTGGGCATTAAAACCAGATGCCTGCCGGGTATAGAAATGTGAGAAGTGAGACGCGCTCCCTTGGTACCAATGGGTTCCTTGGCCACCTGGACCATGATAGTTTGTCCTTCATGGAGCAGATCTTCTATTTGGAAAGAGACACCATGGAGCGAACCGGATTGTGGTGTTTCTGATTCAGTAAAATATGGATCTTCGTTGGCCTTGTTGTTTTCAAGCATGATTTTTTCAAGGTCAAAAAAGTCATTGTACACATCTGACACATATAGAAAAGCAGTCCTTTCAAGCCCAATCTCCACAAAGGCCGCCTGCATACCTGGAAGAACCCTGACAACCCTCCCTCGATAAATATTTCCCATCAGTTCCTGCCCGGTTCCCCTTTCAATATGGAGTTCCACAACAACGCCGTTTTCAACAAGGGCAACCCTGGTCTCGTGGGGCCTGGCATTAATGATGAGTTCGTTGGGCATCGGCTTCTTTCTCCCTCTTATGTCGGAGGTCCCTGACTTACCAAAGGATCTGTTTGGTCTTTAGTATCTTCATATGAGTCACCTGTGAGTCCTCCAATGAGAATACACTTTTAACTATTTCAGCAGGTCTTGCTTCAGGGCCGGTTGTGTGTCTCACAGTTAATTTTATTCCATTTGGTGAAAAACGGGCCATAGACTTGACCAGGGCCCTGGCATTAATTTCATGGTCGCCTTTTTTGCTCATTTTGACAACAGGAAAATAATCGGATTTGAGAAACCTTTTCAAATCAGGCTCGTTCAACTCGGTCTCGTTCAGGGTCACGATAAAATGGCTTTCCTTTAACCGCTGCTTTTTTTTGCCGGGTGTGATCTCTTTAACCGAGGTAACGGTGATACCGGGAGGCAACTGTCGATTGATACGTTTCCTCAAAAAAGATGTGTCCGTATATTCAGTAAGTTCAACAACCGCAGTTTCCTGCATACTTTCGGTTCCGACAGGCAAAGCACAGCCAAACACCACTTTGGGCATTGGATGAAACCCCCTGGAGTAGACCAGGTTCAACCCTGCCCTTCTGAAGGCCCTGAAAAAAACACGAACAAGTTCCAGGTGGCCAAGATACTTAGCGTGATTCAGCTTTGTAAAGGTCAGGCGGTACTTCTTTGACGGCAAAGCAATAGTTTCATGGGTGGATTTCTCAAGGCTGCGCGGGATAGTCCAATCCCTAAATACGATTGGATCAACAGTTTTGTGGTCGCAAACACCGCATTCAATGCATGTTTCCCGGCAATCCGGGGTCCATTCTTCTCGTTGCGCTCTTTTCCATTCTTTTTTGAGAAAGCCCTTGGTGACCCCTGATCTGATATGGTCCCATGGTAATACTTCATCAAGTGGTTTTTCACGGTAGAGATAGAAGCAGGGGTCTATCCCTGTTCGGTTGAATGCCTCTTCCCAGATTCCCTTGTGAAAATGCTCTCCCCAGGCGTCAAACCTGGCGCCCAGTTTCCATGCCTCTATAAGGACCCCTGTCAATCTCCTGTCCCCCCTTGAGAAAATACCCTCCAACCAGCTCAATTCAGGCTGATTCCACTTGACCCTGATACGGGATCCTTTGAGGCCTTCCTGGATTAACTGTATTCGTCTCCGGCTTTCTTCCAGCGGGATCTGGGGTCGCCACATGAATGGGGTGTGCGATTTGGGCACAAAGGTAGAAACACTGACATTCAGTTTGGTACGTTTCCCCTTCTTGCCGGCGAGTTTTGCAACTTTCCTGGCCAGGTCGATGATATCCTGGATGTCTCCATCAGTTTCAAAGGGAAGGCCTATCATAAAGTAAAGTTTGATCAAATTCCATCCGGCGCCATAGACCGCATTAGCAGTTTCCAGAATATCTTTTGTTGTTAACCCTTTGTTAATGATCCTTCTCAATCTGTCATTACCTGCCTCTGGCGCTAAGGTGAAGCCTGTTTTTCGCACCCTCTTTATCTGTTTCATAAACGATGGGTCAAGACTGTCGATTCTCAATGAGGGAAAGCTTATTGCAACTTTTTTCCTGGCCTGCCTGTCCATAAGGGCCTCAAGGAGCGGCACAATAGAGGAATAATCCCCGGAACTCAATGACATCAGAGAAAGTTCATCGTAACCCGTGAGTTCAAGAACTCTATCCGCTTTATCAAGGATGGATTCAGGACTTCGTTCTCGCACCGGACGATATATCATGCCTGCCTGGCAGAACCGGCAACCACGCGTGCACCCCCGGCAAATCTCTAAGACTGCACGATCATGAACCAATTCGGTAAAGGGGACAATTTGACGGACTGGATAGGGATATTTATCAATATCTTGTAAAATGGCCTTTTCTACGTTTGGGTAATCGGAAATCAACGGTTCGATTGTCTCGACAGGCCCTTCCGGATTGTAATGGATAGAAAAAAAAGATGGAACGTAAACACCCTTTATGCGGTATAAGCGAGAGAGCAGTTCATTCTTGCTTTTTATCTTTTCTTTTTTTGCTTCACGGACCGCTTCACACACCTTAAGCGTTGCTTCCTCGCCATCCCCGATCACCATTAGATCAAAGACTTCAGCAACAGGCTCCGGGTTAAAGCATGCAGGCCCACCAGCAATTATAAGGGGGCTTACATCAGTTCTTTGACTGGCATGAAATGGTATACCGGCAAGATCAAGTAGGTTTAGTACATTGGTGTAGGAAAGCTCATGTTGAAGGCTGAAACCAACGATATCAAAGCTCGATAGCGCACGATTAGATTCCAGTGAGGTGGCAGGGATCTTTTGAACCCTTAGTTTCTTCTCTAAATCAGGCCAGGGAGAAAATGCCCTTTCAGCTACCAACCAATCCTGGCTGTTAAGGATATTGTAGAGGATCTTCAGCCCTAAGTGGGACATACCCACATCGTAGACGTCGGGGAAAACAAGCGCGATGGAAACGTCCGTGAGGGCAGGATTTTTCTTGATAGTATTGACTTCATTTCCAAGGTAGCGACTCGGACGACTGATATCTAAAAACCAGTGCTGGTCTAACATAGCTATTTCCCTATTGTCGTAGAGCTTTCGTTGCAGCACATCTGAGCAGTTACTATTGATATCTCTCGGAAATTCTACAACTTATTGAGGATATAAGGGGGAGATAGGGAGCAATATACTTACCTCGGCGCCTCCCTCAGAATGATTTTTAGCAAAGACTTCTCCCTGAAGCCCTTCTAATATTCTTTTCACAATAGCCAGTCCCAGGCCAGAGCCTTCATCTTTGGTAGTAAAGAAGGGAGTAAAAGCCTTGCTTATATCCCTGTCACGGAAACCGCTGCCTGTGTCGCGGACAATAATTTTTACCCGTTTCCGATCGGGGCGGGACACATCTGAGTCAAGATGCGTGATGACGTAAAATGAGCCTCCTTCAGGCATAGCCTGGCAGGCATTTAAGAAGAGATTCCACAGCACTTGTTTGAGCTGTTCAGGATCGGACTCCAGCTTTATGTCATCACAAAAATCCGTGAACACATCCATCTTTCCATTCCAATGATGGCTGTTCTTAAAGAGCTCCAGGGATTCAAGGATTTCCCCATGCAAATCAAATTCCTGAAAATTTGCCTTTTTTGGCCTCGCAAAAAGTAAAAAATTGTTTAACAGACGGTTCAGCCGACTGATTTCTCTCGATATTATATCCATAAGCCGGCTGTTGACATCATTTTCGCTCAGCCCATCCCTTAACATTTGGATCGATCCGCTGATAGAAGCCATA
>JAIWDV010000081.1:0-7008 GCA_048632525.1 Bacteroidales bacterium
TGAAGGGAATTACGATGAGGGGATCGGCGAACAGGAGGATGTGAGGGCGGGTCTTTCGTATCTCAATGGACTGGGAAAGTCTTCCATAGACCTTGCGGGATATTCTTTTGGCGTGTGGGTGAATGCGCTGGGGCTTAAGAGCTTTGATCATGCGAAACGTATGATCATGGTATCGCCACCCGTAAACTTTATTGATTTTTCTTTCCTCGGTTACAACGCAAAGATCCAGTTGGTGATTGCCGGATCTGAAGATGATATTGCGCCTCCAGGGATGATTAAAGGAATGCTACAGGCCTGGAATCCTGAAGTTCATTTCAATATTATCCAGGGGGCTGATCATTTCTACGGGGGAAAGACCGATGAAATAGTGAAAATAATCCAGGATTTTTTAGACGGTAAAGAGACTTAACGGCTCTGTATTAACATGGTCTAAAGGTTAAATTTAGAATTGTTGTTTTTCAAGAACCAGGTTTGTTTAACACCTCAATCCATGATCAGGTATTTCTTCCATCACTCCACCACTCCATTACTCCATAATCTATTGAAATTCAAATAAACCAAATCCTCTCTGGGATAACCAAAGTCGGATCATTTGGGCTCGGGTTGTCACTTATGGTACTTCTCATTGTTCAGGATGGTGAATGCGCGGTAGAGTTGTTCGAGGAGGAGAAGGCGGCTCATTTCATGGGTCAGAGTAAGCCGGGAGAGTGATAGGATTTCACGTGCCCTGTGTAAAACATCTTTTGAGAGCCCTAACGGACCGCCTATAACATAAGTTAACCTGTTGTGGGAAATGGACAACTCATCAATCCGTGCAGCCAGTCCTTCAGAATCTAAAGCCTTACCTGACCGGTCAAGGGCGATCAGGTAGTCCCTGGGAAGAAGTCTTTTTACGATGGAAGCTCCTTCCGCGGATAGGATCTCTTGTTGGGGCCTGCCTTTTTTGATCCTTGCAGGTTTTACTTCCACCCATTCAGTATGAGCGTATCTTCGGAGGCGTTCCAGGTAAAAGGATTCACCCTCCTTTAAAAATGGTGACCGGGTGCGGTCAACAACGATGATTTTGAGTTTTAACATGACAAAAGCAATCTTGATTATCCCTGGCCCAGACCTGATTACAGGAATTATAGTTACAGATAGTCAACATATAATAGTTATTAACCGTGGCTAAAGGAAATCTCTAACGTCGCGCCAGGGCGGGCCTGTAATCCTGTCTAAAGGTCCTTTTAATAGGGGGACTATTGCTATTTTTTCTTCAGGCCCAAAATTTTGGCTATTTCCGCGGCCATTTCACGTAAAAAGTTTTGCAGGTCTTCCCCGGATAGTGGTTTTCCCGTTGCCGGGTATTTTGTGAGATTTTCAGGTCGCAACTGAATAGGTGCATTTTTCAGCTCTGATTTGGGGTTGATATTAAACTCAGGATCAAAAGAGTCATTAAAATACATGTCCTGAAAAACTGCGAACTTAAGCATATGGGCGGTTGAGTCAAGGACCCCGACCTCACCTGGCCGAATGTATCCGGCATCCAGTGCTTTTTGCAGACCGGCGAGCGATTCTCCCCCTTGCGTACAGGCAATATTCCCATTCCTGTTGGCAATAATCATGGCATCCATGATCTCCTGTTCACTGACCTGGACTACAAAGATCTTTTTCTTTTCGGCCGCGCGATTGTATTCCTGAACCAGTTCAATTACCCGCGGCATGGAGACAGGGTTGCCTATCATGGCTGCCTGGGCCACGCTCGGCCTGACAGTAACAGGCACGAAATCCCGTTTTTCAGGGTTTTCTTCTAAATAGTATTTGTAAACAGGGTCAGCGTGTTCAGACTGTACACCTACTATCCCGGGCAGTTGATTTATGAGTCCGGCCCTAAAAAATTTGAGGAAGCCGCTCATAAGGGCAGTAATGTTACCGGCGTTGCCAATGGGCACCAGGATGACTTTGTCTCCCACTTCATAATCAAAATCCTGGGCGATTTCAAAAGAAAAGGATTCCTGCCCGAGTATGCGCCAGCTGTTCTTTGAGTTCAAAAGGGCCACGTGGTAATCCTCTGCGAGAGACTCCACCACTTTCATGCAGTCATCGAAGACCCCGGGCATTTCCAGGACCCGGGCTCCACTCCCCAGTGGCTGTGACAACTGCTGTGGCGTCACCTTTCCTTCAGGCAGAAGAACAGCCGATTTCAGAAAATCTTCCAGGTAAGATGCGTAAAGGGCGGCGGAAGCTGAGGTGTCTCCGGTAGAGGCGCAGATGGCCAGGAGATCGCCCATGTTTTCCTTTTTGGCAAGGTGGTTGATATAGCTGAGTGCACAGGCCATGCCCCTGTCTTTGAAGGATGCACTGGGATTAAGTCCATCATTTTTAAAAAAGAAATTGAGGCCCATCTTCTCTTTAAGCCGGGCATTTGCTTCAACTAAGGGAGTGTGCCCCTCGCCGAGGTAGATAATCTGATCCAAGGGGATGACAGGAGCAATGAACTCATAATAGCGGAAAATGCCTTTTAGTGCCCTGTGATTCAGCATCCTGCGGTAATCAAAGATTTTGCGCCATTTTTTCCCGCTTACATGATTTATGTATTCCATATTCTTGGAATAGAGCAAGAGCACAGAACCACAATCAGGGCAGGTATAAAGGAGTCGAGCTATATCAAATTCCTTTTTACAGTCGATGCATCTATAAATCATTTCTCCGCGCGGTTCAGGCAGTAAATAGGGGCGAATATCCGCGGGGAATTGATCGATTTTCATGTCTAATTCCTTCCTCAATCCCCCTTTTCAAAAGGGGAAAGAAGTCTGAATTCCCGGGCTTATTGAGTTGTTACGAAAAAATCAGCAGGCTGCTCATGCACCATGAGCTGTCAGACCCCTCATGTCCCGCCGTACCCAATGGTGACCTTTTTACCCTCAACTATAACAGGTACTTTTCGGACGCCACCGGTGTGAGTCAGCATCTCCTGGAGTTTGTCGCTTTCTTTTTTTACGTCCACGTATTGTGCGTCTTTCCCGTAAGCCGACCTGGCATCTTGTGTATGAGGTCAGCCGCCTTTGCCATAAATGATAACTTTTTTTGTCATAATATGAACCTCTCTTCTATTATTTTGAGTTATATCATGCGCCTAATCAGCTATAATGGACCATGTAATTATAAATTCTTCCCAAATATGATTTTTTTGTGATATAATTAAAGATTAAACAATGTCAGTATATGGTTTTTTCTGATCTATTGCAACCCTGCGGTTAGTGACCAGCAACTCTCATTATGGCTTCCATCATGCAGGGCCTAAAGGTAATAATTAAAATTTCCGGTTAGAGACTAATTTTTCACAATTCCTGAATTGGTTCCCCGATGAAGCAGGATTTATCTCCGAGCCGTAGGATCTACCCTCCGGCCTGTAAGCCCTACGGGCTGGAAGCGGAGCCGGAGGCCGCTTCGTTCCAACCGGGTTGGCGGGTCAGGAATAGAGTGTAGTACCATGAATATTTCCAAGGTTATTGAATTTTTGGAGACCGATGTCTGGAGAATCCAGGCAAAAAGCCTCTCTCGCTCAAAAGCTTTTTTGATCAGGCAGTTGAGGATCCTTGTCCTGTCCGTGCGGGGAGTCTTGGAAGACAACTGCCACCTAAAGGCGTCGGCCTTAACCGTGTATTCCTTGCTTTCAGTGGTGCCTGTCTTTGCAATGCTTTTTGGCATTGCCAAAGGCTTTGGTTTTGAAAAAACTCTTGAAAAAGAACTTTTCGAAAGGCTGGAGGGGAATGAGGAAGTGGTCACCAGAATTATTGATTTTTCTCGTGCCCTTTTAGAAAACACTCAAGGTGGGGTGATGGCGGGCATTGGCATTATCATTCTTTTTTGGGCCATTATCAAGGTGTTAGGGCATATTGAAAGTTCATTCAACGATCTCTGGGGGATCAAAAAAGGAAGGTCTTTCGGGAGAAAGGTCACAGATTACCTTTCCATTATGCTTATTTGCCCTGTTCTTTTTATCATGTCCAGTACCGTCACTGTACTTATATCCGGCCAGGTTGAAGTATTTATTCAAAAAATTACCATCCTGGGTGTTGTGGCCCCTGCTATATTCTTTATGCTTAAATTTTTGCCCTATCTCGCAATATGGGTTCTCTTTACATTTATGTATATTTTCATGCCAAATACAAAGGTCAATTTCATGTCTGGCGTACTGGCTGGACTCATAGCCGGGGCTATGTTTCAAATCTTCCAACTGGTCTACATCAATCTGCAGATTGGGGTTACCAGGTACAATGCAATTTACGGAAGTTTTGCAGCGCTTCCCCTTTTTTTGGTATGGCTGCAATACAGCTGGCTCATCGTGCTCTTTGGTGCAGAGATATCCTTTGCGTATCAGAACGTGGACACCTTCGAATTTGAGCCGGATTGTTTGAGGGTAAGTAGTTCTTTTAAAAGGTTGTTGGCCTTGAGGATTGTCAATTTGCTGGTGAAGAATTTTTCCGGTTTAGAGAAGCCCTGGGATGAGACCCGGATTTCCCAAAAACTGGAAATTCCCATTCGCCTTGTTCGTTTGATCTTATATGAATTGGTTGAGTCAGGCATTGTTTCAGAGATCAAGGTGGACGGGGATAAGGCTGTGGCATATCAGCCTGCACTTTGCACTGATATTATGACAATTAAATATGTAATAGATACCCTGGAAAGGCATGGAAGCGATAACATCCCGGTTGCCAGGTCTGGGGAACTGGAAAAACTTTCTGAATGCTTAAAGAGCTTCAGCATACTTATTGAAAGCTCACCTGCGAATATGCAGTTGAAAGATATTTAGTTTGAATTTGACATCATCATCCAGATTTGAAAGACTTCCGCCCATGAATTACATCCGGACATTGGGAGCAGTCTCACTGATATATTTGCGCAGAATGGGGGTCATGGGGCTATTCTTGCTCAAGACCTTTTTCTATGTCTTCGTACCTCCCCTGAAATTTACACGGGTCCTGAAACAGATTCGCTTTATTGGACTACAATCCACTTCGGTGATCCTTCTCACAGGAGGTTTTGCAGGTATGGTCCTGGGCTTCCAGGGCTTTTACAGCCTCAGTCGGTTTGGCTCCGATGCCTTTCTTGGTCCTATGGTGGGACTTTCCCTTATCAAGGAGTTGGGACCGGTCCTCTCTGCCTTGATGGTCACAGGTAGGGCAGGCTCGGCTATCACCGCAGAAATAGGTATCATGCGCATTAGCGAGCAGGTCGATGCGCTTGAACTAATGGGTCTTAATCCCTACCGTTATCTTATTGTCCCGAACCTCATTGCAGTAGTAATTTCTATGCCTCTTCTGACCGCCATATTTGATGTGATAGGTATTTTCGGGGGGTATTTGATTGGGGTAAAACTGCTGGGCGTCAGCGCTGGCACATATTTTGGAGAGATGGCCAGCTATGTGGATATGAAGGATATAATGGAAGGCATATATAAATCCTTGTCTTTCGGTGTTATCATTATTTGGGTCTGTTGTTACAAGGGCTTTTACACGGGGATATTTACCGGGTTCGGTGCGGAGGGAGTCAGTAAAGCCACAACCCAGGCGGTAGTTATGTCATCTGTGCTGATCCTTGTATGGGATTACGTCATGACCTCGCTTCTCTTTTAAGGAATGTGATGATTAAGATTGAGGGTCTGTATAAATTATTCGACGGAAAAGATGTCCTGAGAGGCGTCTCGCTGGAGGTGAGGAAGGGTGAAGTTATCGCCTTGATAGGAGGCAGTGGCAGTGGTAAAAGCGTCTTTCTGAAACATGTTGTAGGGCTGATGAAACCGGATCGTGGGCGCGTCATTGTAGACGGAATGGACATGAGCACACTAAGAGGCCGAGATTTGACCAGCCTGAGAGATCGACTGGGTTTCCTTTTTCAGGGTGGCGCTTTGTTTGATTCTATGACCGTTTTTGAGAATGTGGCTTTTCCCTTGAAGGAAAAGACCAAATTGAATGATGAACTTATCAGGGAAAGGGTGTTTAATGAACTGGAAAATGTGGGACTATCAGGCTCAGAGTATAAATATCCTTCTCAAATCAGCGGGGGAATGGTTAAACGGGCCGCGCTTGCCAGGGCCCTGGTCATGGATCCCGAAATCATGCTTTTTGATGAGCCTACAACCGGCCTGGATCCTGTAATTGGAGCTGCCATTCTCAATCTTATTGATTCCTGTCATAAGCGGCTTTCGTTTACCGGAATCATCGTGACTCATGAGATTCCAAAGGTATTCGATATTGTGGATAGGGTTGCAATGCTGCATGAGGGCATTATCTGGGCTGATGATACGCCGGAAAAGTTCATGTCCTCGAGTGAACCCATCGTCCGTGCATTTGTTGGCGAATCCGCCAATAGTTCAATAAGACATGAATCCGGGAATAATGTGGGGCCCTTAAGGAAGTCAGGGAGAAATAAATGAGAAAATTTGATCTTGAGTTAGCGGTGGGTATATTTATGATTGCCGGGATGGTTTGCCTTGCCTATCTGACCATAAAGCTTGGACAGCTGGAAGTCTTTGGCGATAAAGGTTATGAAATTCAGGCTGTATTTTCCAGCAGCGGCGGGTTGAAAACAGGCTCATCTGTTGTCATAGCAGGTGTAGAAGTAGGGCGAGTGAAAAAGGTCGTTCTGGATGATTATGAGGCACGGGTGACTATGTCTATCCCTCTTGAGGTGAAAATCCAGGAAGACGCAATTGCCTCTATAAAGACAAAAGGGCTAATTGGAGAAAAATATGTTGAAATTTCGCCCGGCGGTCTGGACGAAAACCTTGAGCCGGGCGGAGTTATTCGTGATACCCAACCCCCTATTGACATAGAGCAACTGATCTCCAAATATATATTTGGGACTGTCTCCGACAAGTAAACCCTAACCCGGCGAAGCCGGAATTGACTATTGAATATTGAAAATTGAATATTTGTGGAAATCGCTTCGCTCCGTCATTTTTTTGATAGGTCTTTTAAAAATTGAAAGAATTTCTTAAAATATTCAATCTGGCTGTGGCATAAA
>JAIWDV010000082.1:0-6923 GCA_048632525.1 Bacteroidales bacterium
CGCCGCGCTGATAGCACCCTCACAGGCACCTTCAATGGCAGCATTCATATGCTGGCCTGCTGCGATTGCGCCACTCGCAGCCCCCATCACAGCCCCCTGAATCGTTGCGTTGATGTCCTGACCCAGAGTCACAGCGCCTTCCACCGCACCCTTTAAAGCAGCGGTAGCGCCAACTTTTGTTGACATTCCTTCTGCAATGGAAGAGGCAACAACTGATTTAACCGCATTTTCTGCAGTTAGACCATCGGTCATGGCTTTTTTAACCTGATTTGCGACATCATCCGCTGTTAGAGCAGCAACTGCCTGAGATGTCATAAAAAACATTACCGCAGACAAGAGCAAACAAAATAGAGCCAAGCTTCTAATGTTAATCCTCATCATGTCCTCCTTTGGAGACCTTTGTTGAAGGTCTCATAAAAGCCGTCCTGCTCATACACAAAAATGAATTTAGCATATTAAAAACTATCAAAAATTGCAACTTAAAAGCGAGAAAATTGCAACCGTTCACGGAACGTTGAAATTAGAAATCTGGCCTTCATGCTTTTGTACAGTTCTTCCCAATTCCCATTTTTTTAATCCCTTTCAAGATGTTTGTCTACATACCGGGCCAGCATTTCAGCGACTTTTGATGGGGGGCGGATGATAAAATAATGGTCAATGATGGCATGGGCAAGTTCATGGGCCATAACCCCTTCGGTGACTGTTTCAAGGGAAATGTAAACTGTTTTTAGTTTGTGAAAATAAAAGGCGATGTGATCGGTATGAAGCGAAGAAAGGTTGTATTTTGATACAAGGTTGGAATAAGATTGATCGACTTCATTTTGATCAGCATGAACCATGATCTTTATTTTAGATTTGCAATTGTGCATATCAAGCAGGGTCTGGGCATTTTCAAAGATCTGGTCAATCTTTCTTTCCAGCCTTTCCGCAATAGAACCGCTTTTTTTCCCGGCAAACAGCCCCAGAAAGCCGGCGCTGCGTCCGAGCTTTAGCTTTCTATTCAACCTCTCCAGTTCCGCTTCAGTTTGATAATAGACCACCGTTCTTTTGGTGGGAAAATGTTTCCACACTGATTGTGCACCGGACCGGGTACTACCGGATAGCCTGTTTGCTGAAACGTCGTCATCAGGCCAGACGGAAACGGGAAATATCCACAACAATGTGGTGAGAAATGCTATAGACAAGCGTGCAGAATATTTCATATAAAATTCATTCTGTCCTAAATTCTTCCAGCATCCCTTGCAGTGCTGCCGTCTCACTGCGCAGAACCTCTAAATCAGGTGACTCCTGATCCATTTCAGATCGAATCAGGGTTGTTTTTTTTTTCAAACGCACAATCCGGTCATTAAGCTGTTTGTTCATTTGGTTGATTTTTTGGGCGATAACATAAAACTGATCTTTTTCCCTGAGCCCGATCCGCAAAGAGAGGTTGCCGTTGCCGATTTCTTCAAAGCTTTTTTCAAACCTGTAAAAAGGCCCGACAATTTTATGAGAGATGAATATGAGAACTACAATGGCAGCAAGAGAAATGGTGACCACGGTAACAGCATTCGTGTAAAGCATGGCAGGCAGAATATCTCTTGAAGTCTTTTCGATGCTTATCCTGGAATCCTCGAAAGATGTTGTCAGGGTGTTGGAGGTAAAAACAAAAAGAATGCCTGTTGACAGAATAGCGCCAATAATCAATATAATACAGAACTTAAAGACAAATCCGGTCTGGAAGTCCTTGTCAATAAAATAGTGCTTACGTCTATCTCTTGTTGATTCTGTCATACACACCTCTTTCCTTTATCTGCTGATCGCATCTACCGCTTCCCGGTTAATTTTCACAGCAGCACTCCTTTTCAACTTTTCCAACCATTCCCGGAGCGCTTCCGTCTTTTTCCTTTCAAAGAGCTCTTCTTCTATCTCTTTGGCCGACATTGATGCCTCAGTTACACCCTGCTCCTTCTTGAAATCAGCTATATCCTCTTTTGACACATATATCTTGCCACTGAGCTCTTCTCCTGCCTGGTTGAGGAGGTTTCTTATCAGAGTTTGTTCCCAGTATGTCTCGATAGTTCTTCTAAAATCCTCATCCTGATCCAGATTGCGCCTTTTCGCCTCCTGGATCAACAGCTCTTTTTTGATCATCTGATCCAGCAAATCCAACTTCTCCGATTCTGTGAGAGGCTCAATCCCTTTTTTATAAGATTCTCCCAGAGCATACCTGAATTCATCTGCGGTGATATTGCGGTCATTTACCCTAACTACAATATCGCTTTTATCGTCAGCCTGACTGCCGCAACCCGCGAGCATAACCATAGCCAGCAACATTATGACAGACCATCTCTTGAATTCCATACTAATCCTCGTAGTCTCCTTCTGATTTCTTTTTATACAAACTGATCGATATTCATGACGTTTTTCCAGAATGGATCTGATAATAACGTATTTAATAAAAATTAACCCTCAAAGCAACCAATTTCCCATATAGTAGATATCGTGTCTTTTCCTCAATTGAGGTATCATCCCCTCCACCTGCCGCTTACTCCTTACTGCCTACTCCCTACTTTTTTGCAATTCCTCAATCCCTCAACCTTTCCCTGCTCTACTCTTCACTGCCTACCGCCTTTCACTTACCTACCCTCTCCCCTCAGTACTGCAGTAATTGTCATTAACAATATCTTAAAATCAAGACCCAGCGACCAGTTGTCGATATAGCCAAGATCCATCTTCATCCATTCTTCAAAGGTGGTCTGATTTCGATTAGGAGTCACCTGCCAGAGGCATGTCATGCCAGGCTTCATGGACAGTCGCCTTCTCTGCCATATATCATACTTTTCTACTTCAGACGGTATGGGAGGACGAGGCCCGACCAGACTCATCTCCCCCTTTATTACATTAATCAACTGTGGCAACTCGTCTAAGCTGGTCTTTCTCAAAAAAGTCCCAATAAAAGGGATAATGCGCGGGTCTCTCTCGATCTTGAATACAGGGCCGTCAGCTTCATTTAAGGTCTCAAGTTCATGTTGTTTTGCAGCCGCGTCAGCTACCATGGTCCGGAATTTATAGAGAACGAATTTACGCTTATTGAGGCCACAACGCTTATCTTTATAAAAAACCGGTCCCCTTGAGCAAGCCTTGATAACAATAGAGATAGTAATAAAAAAGGGAAGGGATAGAACCAGAGCAACAGCGGCAAATAGATAATCAAAGGCGCTCTTTATGAGCAGATCTCTGTGCTTGGTCGGTGTAGTAGTTATGGCCAAAGTGGAAAGGCCCAGGAACTTCTCAAACCGGAGGGAAGCGATTTTCGGCTTGTACATAAGTTTGTGGATCTGCCAGTCCGGGATGATGCGGACTCCAACGCCAATCTCCTCGGCTATAGCGATATATTCATCAGCATTCTCTATCTTTTTTAGCGGCATGGCAAAAATCAATTCATCCACTACCCGTTCCCATAACATCTTTTTCAGATAGTCAATGGTTCCGATTATCCGAATGCCATTCTTCACTTTTTTTCCAATGTCGTTTTGATTCACCTCCAAACAACCCAAAACCTTATACCCCGCATCCAAACGCTCTCCAATAGCGTCGATCACGTCCACAGCCCTTTGCCTGCTGCCAATAATAAGGATGTTCCTAAAATTAAAACCTTGTTTCCGGTAGCGTTGCAGCATCCTGTAAACAACCCATTTGGCAAGTCCCAGAAACCCGATATTCAGGAGGAAGAAAACCCCCAGCATGGTGCGGCTTACATCCGTCATTTTGAAAACATACATACAGAGGGTCAGGACAAGCATGCCGGTGGACACCGCCTTGATCACGTTCCAAAATATCCGGGCAAAATTATGCTTTCTGTAAGACGCGTACAAGTCAAACATGCTAAAGCTCATATACCAGATAATGATAATCGTGAGCAGGACAATATAATAGTTGGGATCTATGCTCAGGCCGCTAAACGGGGCAGGAAGGAGGCGCAGCTTGATGAAATAGGCAGATATAAAGGCCGCAACAGTCAGGCAGATATCGAGCAGCTTATGCGCTCGGAGTATCAGTTTGCTTCTTTTTTTTAGCATGATTAGTTAATTCCTCTATTTCTTCATCTTTTCCCATTCAATGTTCGATGTTCATTTTTTTCAGTTCTCTGACCTCCGTCCCTTTTCTCTTAATCCGTGTAATCTGTGAAATCTGCGGACTAAGGATCAAACGTAGCCCTGACCCTCAGCTTACTGGGGTAGCTCCGGCAGATGGTACTGGGGTTAGTTGTTTTCCCTCTGGAAATATTTCACCCTTACAAATTTACCACAAATAGACATATTTACCTTTACAAAAATAAACGCTGCATATATCTTATTTCACAGAAAACTAAGCAAACTACACTGAAGCCCATTAATTTATCCTGAATCCAGAGCAACTGTTCGCTCTGGATTTAAATTAACACCCTTCGGGCGAGCTAATACTATCAAGTTTATACGAAAGGTTGGGTAATTGATGAAAAGAGCCGGTCTGGATTATCTAAAAAAATGGAAAGACAAAAAAACACGAAAACCGCTTATTATCAGGGGAGCCAGACAAGTCGGCAAATCCTATCTTGTCCGCTTGTTTGCCAAGGAGTATGCGTTAGACCTCCTTGAAATAAACTTTGAACTTAATAACGATTACATTCCATGCTTTAAGTCAAAGGATCCGAAACAGATAATCACCCTGCTTGAGCTGAAATCCTCACAAAAAGTGGCGCCAGGCAAGACCCTTCTTTTCTTGGATGAAATCCAGGCAGCCCCAGAGGTATTGGCTTCCCTGCGTTATTTTTATGAAATATTACCACAGCTTCATGTCATTGCCGCCGGATCTTTATTGGAGTTTGTTCTTGAAGAGCACTCATTTTCAATGCCCGTTGGCAGAATTGAATATATGCACCTGGGGCCAATGAGCTTCAAGGAATTTTTAAATGGCATTGGCAGACATCAACTCAGAGAATTTATTGAACAATATCAATACCCAAATGAATTTCCAGTTGTTGTCCATGATGAGTTAATGAAGATATTTAAACTTTACCTTGCCATAGGCGGCATGCCTGAAGCTATTCAGGGGTATAGCGATACAAGTTCACTACTGGAAGTTGACACGATAAAACAGTCAATCTTACTAACCTATCGGGATGATTTCAGCAAATATAAACGACGGGTTAACCATGTCCGGCTACAAAACGTTTTTCAAAAACTTCCTTTGCAGATCGGCCAAAAAATGAAATATGTAAATCTGGATCGAAATGAAAAAAGTTCTGATTTAAAAAAAGCCTTACATCTTCTATCGTTAGCCAGAGTTTACTATCCTGTTTATCATACAGCGGCAAATGGCATCCCGCTGAGAGCACAAAGCAATGAAAAAAACCAGAAACCTTTGTTTTTAGATGTCGGGTTGCTCACCAGAGCTTGTGGGGTTAGCTATGCCGATATTGAAACGGCTGATAAAGTGACACTAATTAATTCAGGCCCTATCTGCGAGCAATTTGTCGGCCAACACCTTCTTTATGCCAGACCCTGCTATGAGGAACCGGAGCTTTTTTATTGGTGCAGAGAAAAAAGGCAGGCATCTTCAGAAATTGATTATATCCTGTCCTATGGCCCCCAAATAATACCGGTGGAAGTAAAAGCAGGCAAGACCGGAACCCTTAAGTCATTACATGTCTTTATTAAGGAAAAAGAACTTAATTATGGAGTTCGTTTTAATGCTGATATCCCTTCTTGCAATGACATCTCCATTTCTCTACCCGGAAAACCTGTTATGTTCAAGCTGCTTTCTCTTCCCCTATACATGGTAGAAGAATTACAAAGGATTGTGATCCACACCCTTTAACCTTCAGCCTATCCACCTGTGTAGTTACCAATAGTTAATATTTAAGATTTATCCCGTTAACAGGGCTACATCATTTAAGCTGTTAACCTGCTGACTTAACGAGAATTGTTTACTTATGGGATTTTCTATAAATTCGAAGCACGAAACACGGAATCCGAAACAAATACAAATGACCAAAATCCAAAATTCTAAACGGGTTGGGCCCCTCAAGACTCCCCATCCATCCATTCCAAAGGAATTCATCCCCAGCATATTTGTTATCCCTAAATCCGTTAATTCCTTTAACGAGCAAGAGTCAAACGTAGGCCTGACCCCCTATGTGTCCCTAAGTTCCGGTAAGTTCAGAATATCGTACTGGGTGGGGGTGAGTCTGTGGCTAAACTCTAATCAGGACATCCACAATCCTTTCCGCCGCCTTTCCATCCCATTTTGGCGGAATGGATGCATCAGGTTTCCCATTTTCCATTAATTGCTTGTAGCAATTTAGGATATCTTCCTTTTTGTTACCTGCAAGTGTATTGGTCCCCATCCCAACAGTGATAGGACGTTCGGTATTCTCCCTAAGAGTAATGCACGGTACTCCCAATGCTGTTGTTTCTTCCTGCAAGCCTCCACTATCGGTCATTACCATAACCGCGTCTTTCCACAAAAAAAGAGACTCCCTGAACCCTAAAGAAGGCAGAAGACTAATACTCCAGTTTAATTTGATATCAAACTCATCAAGCATCTTCTTGGTCCGAGGATGAATCGGAAAGATAATAGGGGTATTAACGGATATTTCGTTCAGGGCCTCTGCTATCCCCAAAAGTGTTTCTTGCGAATCAACATTTGATGGGCGATGGAGCGTAAGGAACACATAATCACCTGCGTCTTTTTTAAGATTGTGTGTCGGAAATTGTGACGGGTTCTCCTTGTCAAGCCGTTTGAGCTGATGGAAGAGATTGTCTATCATCACATGACCCACAAAATGGATTCTTTCTTTCGGCTTGCCCTCCTTGATAAGATTTTCAACGGCGCTCTTTTCTGTGACGAAGAAATAATCAGAGATAGAATCAGTCACCATACGATTGATCTCTTCCGGC
>JAIWDV010000083.1:0-6913 GCA_048632525.1 Bacteroidales bacterium
AGAGAGCCTGTCTTAAAAGTCGGCCGTCGTATTTATCACAACCTCATTCTGGGGCTGTTGCCAACGCAGACTAGGTATGAGCCTCTAAGCCCGGAGCTACGCCACGAACTTTTGCAGGATTTTATGCCCGATATCAGGCAACTTGAAAGTCTCCTCGATAGAGATTTGTCCATCTGGTATGCACCAATATACAAGTAGAGTAAAGTTCATTCTAAAAAGTGCACCCTGTGTAAAAGAAAATGGTCTAAATTTCTAATGCTCATTAGGACGGTTTTATGTCAAAACAATCTGCATCCATTGCTTACATCGTTGATAGGTTTCCAAGGCTCACCCAGACTTTTGTCTATCGCGAGGTAATGTCACTCCGAGAACGAGGCCTTCCAATTCATACGTTTTCCATCTGGCCCTCTGATTTGGCCGATTTATCAACAGAAGCAGCCCCCCTTATAGAAAAAACATTCTATATTTTTCCACTTTCCTGGCTTGCTTTCATCAAAGTTCACCTTCGATATATTTTCAGCCGACCGCTGCGCTATTTTTGGACACTGGCCTTTGTACTTACTCAACCAGCAGAACCTATGTACAATCGCTTTCGCTGTTTGGTTCATTTCATGTATGGAATGCTGGCCATACGTGAAATAGAAGTATTGAAGATTCAGCATATCCATGCTCATTCCGGCTGGAGCGCATCTAGCATTGCTTTGATGGCTAATCGCTTGCTGGGTATTCCTTTCAGTTTGACTTTGCATGCTCATGGGATCTATATTAATCGCCTTTTGTTGAAAGCCAAGCTTCAATACTCCAAGTTTGTGGTTACCATTTCCGAGTATAACCGGCAGTTTTTGAAGAAGCTCTTCCCAAAAATCAATTTAACAAACAAGATGCACATTATTCATTGTGGATTGGACCCGGATATCTTTACTCCTTCAACAGCGCCCTCTCCTAACGATGATGAGTTCACGATTGTGGGGGTCGGTCAGTTGGATCCTCGCAAAGGCTTTCATGTGCTAATCGAGGCTTGCCATTATCTTGCCGAACGAGGCATTGCTTTTCGTTGTCATATTTTGGGCGAAGGAGGGGAGCGTAATCGGCTGGAAGCATTGATTGCCCGCCTCAATTTGACCGAGCGTGTGTTGTTGCCCGGCCAAATCACCCAGGAGGAATTGCGTCAGCTTCTTTCCAAAGCAGATGTCTCTGCCCTGCCTTGTATCTGGGATAAAAGTGGGGACTTGGATGGTATTCCCGTTGCCTTAATAGAAACCATGGCGATGCAAATTCCAAGTGTATCCACAACTGTTTCCGGCATTCCGGAGCTGATAGACCATGAGCGTAATGGTTTGCTAACCTCTCCAGGTGACGCCGTTGGTTTGGCGAATGAAATACAGCGCTTGAAAAATGACCCGGAACTGCGACGGCAATTAGGACAGGCAGGTCGAGAAACCGTGATCAATGAATTCAATATCTATAAGTCTGCAGAGCAAATGAGTGCGTTATTTGAGCAAATCGATTTATCTGTTGCGAGTTGAAGTTACTTAACCTATTTCTCTGTGAGGATTACTAAATATGTTAAGAACAAAAAGTGAAACGGCTGAGCCGGCCAAGTCAGTCAAAGGCTCACCAAAAATAGCCATCATAGGCTGTGGCGCTGTTGCCGAAATATTCTATTTGCCGGCTTTGGCCAAACATCCATCTGTTTTAGAGAATTTGATACTTGTGGATCGCAACGAGGAGAGAGTGCAGCAGCTTTCCGAAAAATTTAATGCCAAAAATTACCTGCTGGATCATCGCGATGTCTTGAACAGAAAGGTTGATGGAGTCATTATCGCCGCTCCAACCCATCTGCATCATCCAATAGCTATGGACTTTCTTGCTGAAGGTGTTCACATTTTATGCGAGAAACCCCTCGCCGTGACAGCCGATCAAGCCACAGAGATGGTGAAAAAAGCTCGGGAAACCGGGGCTGAAATTTTGACAAATTATCACCGCCGGCTTTATGCCTCTTACATAAAAGTAAAAGAGCTGTTGGCAGATAGGGTGCTTGGCGAGCCACTATTATTTCACTATTCCGAGGGCCAGAAATACAGTTGGCCGATTGTTTCGGGGGCTCGCTTTAACACAAAGCTTTATTCAAGAGGCGTATTGCTTGATAGAGGGGCCCACGTGCTAGACGTTGCCTGCTGGTGGTTGGGTGAAAAACCAAAGCTTACATTGTCTCAAAATGATTCATTTGGCGGATGTGAGGCAGTGGCCCAAATTAAATTTGAGCACAAAAGATGCGAGGGAGAGATAAAGCTGAGTTTATTGGGTAAGTTACCTTGTGTTTATAGAGTTGAATGCGAGCAGGGAACAATTGAAGGGGATATTTACGATTCTCAGAAAATTGTATTGACCAACAGATCTGGCCAGAAAAAAAAGCTAAAACTGAAATCCAAGGAGAAATGTTTTACAGATTTTGGCAACACAATAGTTGCCAACTTCTTAGATGTTATAAGCAGCGGGGGGAAGCCACTGATTTCAGGCTCTGATGTCCTGGACTCAGTGGAATGGATCGACGAATGTTATGAAGCCGCCACCCGATTCAATATGCCCTGGTATGAGATCCCGGAGGTATACAATGGCAGATAAAGAGACTATTTTGGTAACCGGCGCATCAGGTTTCATTGGTGGCTGGCTTGTAGAAACGTTATGTTTGAACGGCTCGGCCGAGGTGCGCCCTGGCATTAGGAGTTGGTCGAGTGCAACGCGCCTGGCCCGTTTTCCGCTTGAAATCGTTCTTTGTGATGTGATGGACAAAGAACAGATCACCCGGGCAATGAACGGTGCGACGATTGTCATTCATTGTGCCGCCGGTTCGTCAGACATCATTGTCCAGGGGACCAAAAACATGTTGGAAGTGGCCCTAGAGCTAGGAGTCAAGCGTTTTGTTCACTTGAGTACAACCGCAGTATATGGACGTGTGACCGGCGAGATTAATGAAACCTTCCCTTATCAATCTATGGGCTGGGACTATGGAGATGCAAAAATCGAAGCGGAAAAACTGTGTTGGGAGTTCTATGAAAAGGGATTGCCCTTGACTGTGATCAGGCCCCCAATCGTTTACGGCCCATTCAGCCAGGATTGGGTGGTTAGGTTTGCCGAGAAGCTTCAATCCGGAAATTGGGGTATTCTTGAGGAGTACGGGGATGGACTCTGTAACTTACTCTATGTTTCCGATGCAGTTTCTGGTATTTTGAAAGCGGCCACGGATAAACGGGCGGTTGGTGAAGCATTCAATCTCAACGGCCCCGAGACAATTACCTGGAATGAATATTCCCAAAGATTAAATGCAGCCATAGGTTTGCCGGAGTTAAAGGTGATAAGCCCATCCGGTTCAAAATCGCGCGCTGCCATTATGGGGACGATAAAATCATCAGCCAAGCTTATTCTCAATCATTTTGAGGGCCCTCTCAAGAAATTGTATGAAAGATGCTATGAGGCCAGGGCCGTTATGCAATTTGTTGAGAAATCGATCAAAACAACGGCGAGTTTAAGTGAGCTAAATTCATATAACAGACGTGGAATTATTCTTACATCTAAAGCAAGAGAGATGCTTGGTTATAATCCCAGATTTGATGTAGATGCAGGTATCCAATTGTCCGTTAGTTGGCTTAAGCATCTCGGAATTGTTTGATACGGGAGTTGAAAAATGTATTCTACATAGGAGATATAATCAAAAGTTGTGTTTAAGGAATTAGGTGGTGTATCCTTCGGGTGATTGTTACAGGCAATAACCCGATCATTTTGAAACATCAAAAAGGAAGGATACACACACCATGAGCAAAGATAACTTAATTGAACTAAAAAATCCAGAACCATTTGTTGATGACCCTATTACTGAAATATTACGCAATGGAGCAAAGAAGTTGTTAGCTGAGGCATTAGAGGCAGAAATAGCAGGCTTTTTATCTCAGTATGCCGATCTTAAAGATGATCAGGGGCGTATGAGAGTTACCCGTAATGGCTACCTGCCTGAGCGTGAAATTCAGACCGGAATCGGCCCGGTACCGGCAAAGGCTCCTCGTATTCGAGATCATCGACCTGGAGATGAATCAGATCGAATTAGATTCAGTTCCTCAATAGTGCCGCCTTATCTTAGAAAAACAAAAAGCATGGAAGAGCTGATACCATGGCTTTACTTAAAAGGCATTTCCACCGGCGATTTCAGTGAGGCTCTGGCAGCGCTGGTGGGTAAAGACGCGCCAGGATTATCTGCGCCAACTATCAGCCGTCTCAAAACCATCTGGAAAGATGATTTAAAACAATGGCAAAAGCGTAATTTATCCAATAAACGGTATGTATATATTTGGGCTGATGGCATCTACTGCAATGTTCGCATGGAAGAAAGGCAGTGCCTTCTGGTTATCATTGGCGCAACAAAAGAGGGCAAAAAGGAATTACTTGCCCTTGAAAGCGGTTTCAGGGAAAGCGAGCTGTCATGGGCAGAGCTTCTGCTTAATCTAAAGCGCAGAGGCCTAAAAGACGGCCCTGAATTGGCTGTAGGTGATGGCTCCCTTGGATTTTGGAAAGCAATTGCAAAAGTCTATGATAATACACGATGGCAGCGATGCTGGGTTCATAAGACCGCCAATGTCTTGAATAAATTGCCAAAGAGCATTCAGGCTAAAGCCAAAGAAAAACTCCATATGATTTGGATGGCGCCTGAAAAAGATGAAGCAGAAAAACATTTTGATGATTTTGTCGAAATTTACGAATCAAAATATCCTAAAGCGGCCAAGTGTCTTAAAAAGGATCGTGATGCGCTGTTAACCTTTTATGATTTTCCAGCCGAGCATTGGAGGCATATTCGCACTACGAATCCAATAGAATCTACATTTTCAACAGTCAAGCTGCGTACAGCCAAAGTAAGAAGCTGCTTTTCTTCAACGACTGTTGTGACTATGGCATTTAAACTCTGCCAATCAGCTCAAAAAAGATGGCAACGCCTCCATCATTCTGAAAAGTTGGCAGGGGTAATTGAAGGAGCTAAATTTGTCAATGGAATAGAAGAAAATCGGAACGCCGCCTAATGCCATACACAACATTTGACAATAACTCAAGATTCACGGATGCTTTCCCATTTATCACGGATAATGTCAGGAAACTCCTTGATGGAAATATCATCAACTCCGGGAGCTCCCTTATTCGACTTGACCCGCTTCCATGCCAAATGCATGTTATCACGGGAAAGCACCAGTTCCAAAAGGTTACTATTTGGGTCGGGCGGTTCAATGACGTGCCCCATGCTCACTCCTCCGGTCGGATTCTTCATGTCATGAGAACTCATTGAGGCTCCTTCCCTGCTCTGTGTTCAGTCCTTCGGCGGGGTGAGTCCTCCGCACTCTTGTGCGGCTCGTTTCTCCTGCGCCTAACATGACCTCTGCTGACTCCTGCCCGATCACCCGATACGTTGCCGCATCAGGCGCTGTCAGTATCCTGACCGCATGCCGGACAGGCCTCCCCGGATAAGAACGTGAACTTTTGCTACACAACCGCAGCATTTACCATATCTCCTGAACCCAGGGCTTCGTTATGTTGTGCTAACTCACCCGGAAACTTGGCCTTGTATGCTGTTTCTGTTCGTCGGCTCATAGCTTTGCACTCCAGCTTCCTTCAGACAGAACCTCACGATTCCGCCCTTGCCTTCGGCTAATACTTTTGTTAATGTGTTAAGCACATTAACAGGATTCACGTATAGGGGACTTCCCGCCCGAAGCGGACAGGTCACCCCATAAGTTCACGCCCATGCCGGGCGTACACAATTCAGTACACCTGACCGGAAAAGCCGGGGCGTTTTTCACATTAGCGTAATTCTGTGTAAAACTTCGCATTTGCCAATTTTATCTTTGGCTTTTCCGGCTGGTGACTTCCGCGTTAGCTGTCTCTGCAATAATAGCTTATAAGCCGGTCAGAAGTGCAATCTCCTAACCGCAAAAGAGGAATGATATTATGAGTACAGATTACGATGACATTTTTCTCGACTACAAAATTGTCACTAGAGAATTAGCTATCATGAAATACGCTGAAGAATTTACCTTCCTTAGTCTTCTTGGAGATGTAAAAGGAAGGATAGCCCTGGATTTAGCGTGTGGTGAAGGCAGATTTGCCAGAAAAATTATGCAGAGAGGTGCTCGTCGCTTAGTCGGGGTGGACATTTCGGAAAGAATGGTTAAACTTGCCCGAATAGCCGAAAGGGAACATCCTTTTGGGATAGAATATATTGTTTGTGATGTTACACATCTCGGGAAAATCGGAACATTTGATGTAGTGACCGCTATATTTTTATTTGATTATGCGCCCACAAAAGAAGCATTGCTTGCTATGTGCCGGACAGCTTATGATAATCTGAAAAGTAGCGGAAAACTTATTGCTAGTATCAACGCAACGCCTATATATTCACCTCAAAAAAGTAGTATTACCCGAAAGTATGGCTATATTATAAAAAGTCCTTTAACTCTGTATGAAGGTGAGCCTGTTGAATACTCATTTTTTACAACCAAGCATTCTTTCAACATTATCAAATACCACTGGAGTAAAGAAACATACGAATGGGCTTTCCGTAAGGCTGGGTTCAGTGAAATCAAGTGGGAAGCACCGACTGTTTCACAAAAAGGAATAGAGAAATGTGGCGTTGAATTTTGGCAAGATTTTCTAAAAAAACCGAGTTTTGTCTGTATTGAATGTGGTTAGTTCCACAAATTTTACCGAATGAAGAAAAATATCACTTTTACTAAAGCCTTTCGTGTTAACAGTCAGCTAACCCAGCGGTGCAGCGGATTTTGAAAGCCTCCGTTTCACTCTGGCCTTCAAAACCGCTGACCTCTTCGCATAGCATGAAAGGAAAAATGGGGTCAAGTCTACTATTGACCCATGTAGG